>DATBBP010000440.1:0-5542 GCA_036270935.1 Gemmatimonadaceae bacterium | reverse complement strand
CGGACGCAGGCGACGAGATCGGATGGCGAGACGTCTTTCAGCAGATAGGCTTTGGCGCCAGCCATGAGGGCACGCTCGACGTCCTCATCCGAGTCGAAGGTCGTGAGGACGACGAGCACCGCATCGGCGTGCTCCCGTCGGATCTGCTCCACCACTTGGACGCCGTCGAGCGCCGGCATGCGGAGGTCGACGAGCGAGACATCAGGGCGCTCACGCCGGTAGAGCGCGACGGCGGCCTCGCCGTCGGCCGCTTGAGCGACAACTTCGATATCCGGCTGCTCAGTGAGAATTTGCGAAACACCATTCCGGACGATCGTATGATCGTCCGCGAGCAGGACGCGAATCCTCGCCCGTTCCTCCGGCCCCCTCGGTGTTGGCATGTCGTCGATGCGAAGCACGATGATCTCAGGCGTAGAGTACCACCCATTCAGGCTCTCGGCCATACGCCGTCTGATCGGTCGCACACTATGACTTTTGGCCGATCTATAGAAAGTCATAGAGAGATTTGGTCCTTCGCTGCATTGCCGCTGTTCTCGTCCTCGGTCATTTCTCCGGAACGTTATCAACGGAGTTTCCCAAATGGTGCGCGAGTTCAGTGATGCGGCGGGGGAACAGTGGACCGCCTCGGAAAGCGGTTTGTACTTCGGCGCCCCCGGAATGGCTGAGAATGATGGCTTTGTCGAGGGCATCCTTGCCGGTGTGGAGTTTCGGAGTCACCGCGGCCAGCGCGTGACGGGTTACATGACCCGCGGGACTATCGCGGGCGCCACGGAGGAGGACCTGCGGAATGGGTTGGCAGACGCTCTTCAACAGTACGGGGAAGTGCAATGACGACGGAGCGACAATGACGCCCGGCGCGGTGGATGAATCATGATGCAGCCATCGCGTGACCTAACGGCGCAACTCCCAGAGGAGGCGCTTCAGGGCTCGGGCAAGCATCTGGTGCAGCTGCCACATCTTCATCGCCTGCTCGAGTGGCGGCCGGAAGTGATGATCGCCACGGCCATCGTCATGATCTCGGCGACGATCCTCGCGCTCCCCGTCGCACTCGTGTATCGGCGGCTGCGGGCCAAACGAGGGATCGACAGTTCGGTCTTGCAGAGCATCTTGATTCTCCCGGCTGCCGTCGCGGGAATCGTGTCGGTCGTGCGCGGAAGTCTGGCGCTCGCCTTCAGCCTCGCCGGCGTGGTGACCGCGGTGCGTTTTCGCAATTCGCTCAAGGACACGCACGACGCCGTGTACATCTTCTTCGCGGTCGCTCTCGGTCTGGCCGCGGGGGATCAGGTCCTCGACATGGGCGTCGCGTTGAGCGTGGTGTTTTGCGGCACGATGCTGCTCTTGCACTGGACGCGTCTCGACGTCGTGCCCTCTCAGCAAAGCGGCAGCGGCTCGGCTGCCGCGGAGGAGCGTGGCCAGGAGGACGCCGTGCCTAACGATGTTGCCCACGACGTGTCGCGACAGACGCAGATGGTGTCGGTGTATACCCAACACCCATCGTCGGCGAGGCATCTCGTGGAGGAGCTGCTGCCGAATGTCGCGAAGGAGTGGCATCTCGCCGAGATCGTCCCGGGCGGAGACGGCCGATCGACCCTCGAGTATGTGGTGCGGTTCAAGAAGAAGGTTGCGCCGGATGCCGCGGTCGAGGAGATCAACCTGGCGGGGAAGAGCGAGGGGATCAGCGCCCAAATCAATACTCAGCGAGTGGGAACATGATCTATCTGCACTTCACCAAATGCCGTGCCGTGCAATCCCTAACGGCTGTCGCCATTGTCGTCGCGGCTGGCGCATGTGGCGGAGCCGCCAATGTACCACCGCCCGCCTTTCCTCCGGTCGAAGTGACGGTCGTGACCGTCGAGCCGCAAACCGTCGACGAACCGCTGGAGTTCACTGGACAGGTCGATGCCCTCCGGTCTGTTCAGGTCCACGCGCAAGCCAGCGGCGTGATCGTCGCTCGCAACTTCCGTGAGGGCGCGCAGGTGCAGCCCAAAGACATCCTGTATCTCATCGATTCCACGACGTACGCCGCGAGCTATCGCAGTAGCGCCGCTCAGCTCGAGCAGGCCGAAGCGCAACTCGCCAACGCGGAGCTCGTGGCACAGCATCAGCGCGAGCTGATCGCCGACAACGCGACCGCGCGGCAATCGGTGGATAGTGCCGAGACCGCGGTCAGGGGGCAGCGCGCGAACGTCGATAATCTCCGCGCGTTGCTCGAGACGGCTCGCTATAACCTCGAACAGACTCGTGTTCGGGCGCAGATCGCGGGACGTGTGGGACCGGCGCTGATCGACATCGGCACACGGGTCACGGGGCCTAACGACGTGCTGACGACGATCGACGTCGTCGATCCGATCTACGTCAGCTTCCGGCCATCGGCGGTGCAACAGCTGTCGTGGAAGAGCGATCCGACTCTGCGGCATGTGCTCGAGCCGGGAGGCATGGCGCGTGTACAGCCGATGCTCGCCGACGGGACGGCCTTCGGCGTCGCCGCCCCGATCGATTTCGTGAATCCAGTCATCGACTCCATCACCGGAACGCAGCAGCTTCGCGCGCGGTTTGCCAACCCGAATCGCCTGATTCTCCCGGGACAGTTCGTGCGCGTGCGGCTCCTTGGCGTGGCTCGCCCGAACTCACTGCTCGTGCCACAGCGCGCGATCGTGGAACAGATGGGACGGCAGACCCTCTTTGTCGTCGACAGCGCCAACAAGATTGCGCCACGCGTCGTGACCGCGACGACATGGACCGGTCCGGATGTACGCATTGACTCGGGACTACGACCAGGTGAGCGCGTGGTCGTGGACGGCATTCAGAAGGTTCAACCGGGCATGACGGTGCATCCGACGCCACTGCCCCCAACACCAAAGGTAACGGACTTCCCAGAAGCGAAGCAGACTTCGGCGGTTGTCGGGACGCGAGTTGCGCGAGTCGCTGAGGATCGATGACGACGCCATCCGTGTTGCCTAACGGGCGAGTCCGGGAATCGTCGCCTCCGATCGCGAGCAGTACCACGAGCCAGTACCTGTTCGTCAGGCGCCCCGTGCTGGCGATCGTCATCTCGATCACGATCACGCTCGTTGGCGTACTGATGATCCTGCAATTGCCGATCAACCAGTATCCGCCGATGACGCCGCCGACGATCCAGGTCGCGACGCAATTTGTCGGCGCGACGGCGCAAGATGTCGCGAACGCCGTCGCCGCACCGATCGAACAGCAGCTCGATGGTCTGGCCGGTCTCCTCTATTACTCGTCGTCGAATGGCAGCGACGGCTCGATGAATCTGTCGGTGTTCTTCGATCCCTCGCGCGATCAGGACCTCGCCGCGGTTGATGTTCAGAATGCGATCAACAGCGCCACACCGCGGCTCCCGGCGAGCGTCCGACAAAGCGGCATCAGCGTACGGAAAGCAAGCTCGCAAATTCTGCTCGTCGGCGTCCTCACGTCGGACAACCCGCAAGACGATAACGCGTATCTGACGAACTACGGCCTGCTGTATGTCGAGCCGGAGGTGAAGCGGCTGCCCGGTGTTGGGGACGCGACGTTCTTTGGATCCTACGACTTCTCAATGTTGCTGAGCCTCGATCCGGAGAAGATGGCGCAGCTCGGGATCACGGTCGCCGATGTGCAAGCCGCGGTTGCGGATCAGAATGCCGTAAAGCCAGGCGGCCGACTCGGACGCGAGCCATCGCCGACGGGTACACAGCTCACGATCCCGGTGAGCACGCAGGGTCAGCTGACCACGCCGGAACAGTTCGGCAACATCATCGTGCGCGCACTACCTAACGGCTCGCTGGTCCGCGTACGTGACATCGCCCAGGTTCGCCTCGGATCGCTCAACTACGACCTCGTGGCGAAGATCAACGGCAAGCCATCCGCGGGTTTTGCCGTATACGCGCGACCGAACGCGAACGCACTGGCGGTGAAGAACGAGGTCGTTGCGCGGATGGGAGAGCTGGCGAAAGCCTTCCCGGCAGGCGTGCACTGGAAGGTCGCCTTCGATACGACGCCAGTAATTACGGAATCCATTCGCGAGGTCGTCATCACCCTTCTCGAGGCATTCCTGCTCGTGGCGACGGTCGTGTTTCTCTTCTTGCAGAGCTGGCGCGCGACGTTGATCCCAATGCTGGCAGTGCCGGTCAGCCTCGTCGGCACCTTCATCGGCCTCAGGGCGTTCGGCTTCACCATCAACATCCTGACGTTGTTCGGGATGGTGTTGGCCATCGGCATCGTCGTCGACGACGCGATCGTTGTGATCGAGAATGTCGAGCGGATCGTCGCACGCGATCACGTATCGGTGCGCGAGGCCACGAGCCGAGCCATGGGACAGATCGCCGGAGCGCTCGTGGCGATCGTGCTCGCGCTCTGCGCGGTGTTCGTCTCGGTGATGTTCGTGAGTGGCATCGTCGGCACTCTCTACAGACAGTTTGCGGTTACGATCGTTGTCTCCGTTGTGCTCTCCGGGATGGTCGCCTTGACGCTGACGCCTGCGCTGTGTGTGCTGCTGCTGAAGGAGCACACGGAGCGAGAAACGCAGAGCCGACTCTCGACCTGGTTCACGAAGGGTTTCGAGCGTCTGACGGATGGCTACGTCGGCGCTGTGTCATCGAATATTGCGCGCGGCCGGATCGGCTTCCTTTTGTTTGCAATTGTCCTTGTTCTCATTGGAGTTCTCTTCACTCGCGTGCCGGGCGGGTTTATTCCGACGGAAGACAAAGGCTATTTCGCGATGAGCGTCCAATTACCGGACGGGGCGTCGCTGCAGCGCACAACGAAGGTGCTGGATGAAGTCACGTTGATGCTGCGGAGCGACTCGTCCGTCGCCGACGTGCTGTCGGTCGCCGGTCTCGACCTGATCACGCTCTCGACTCGGACGAACGCCGCGACGGTGTTCGTGATGACCAAGCCGTGGGGCGAACGAAAGAAGAAGGGGCAGCAGCTCGACGCAATCCTGCAACGGGCGAACATGAAGCTGTTCGGGCTCAACCAGGCGATTGGCTTCGCGTTCAACTTGCCGGAGATCCCCGGTCTGGGCACGACCGCCGGGCTGCAGCTCAATCTTCAGCAGCGCGCCGGCGGCAGTATCGAGGACTTCGCCAATAACGTGAACGAGTTCACGACGGACGCGAACCGCGTCGCCGTACAGGGCGCGCAGGGACGCGTGAACGTCAACGCGCCGCAACTGTTCGTGTCGGTGGACGAGGACGCGACGCACTCCCGCGGGGTGAGCACGAGCGACGTCTTCAACACGCTGCAGACGATGTTTTCGACTCTCTACATCAACGACTTCACGCTCTACGGCAAGCCATATCGCGTGCAGGCGGAAGCGCTGGCGCCTTATCGGCAACATCCAGAAGACGTGGGCCGGATGTACGTGCGCGGAAAGGGCGGCGCGATGATTCCGCTGTCGGCGCTCTTGCACTCGGAGATGCGCAGCGCACCGAGCGTAGTGACGCTATTCGACGGCTTCACGTCGGCACTCGTTACAGGATCGCCAAAGCCAGGGCAGAGCACGGGGCAGATGCTTGCCGCGGTCGAGAAGCTGATCGCC
>DATBBP010000439.1:0-2150 GCA_036270935.1 Gemmatimonadaceae bacterium | reverse complement strand
GCCAACATCATGGGTCAGGAAATGGTGCTCCCTCCGTACTTCACGAAACCGATGCTCGACAGCATGGTCGCGAGGCGCGGCGGCACCGGCGCGCCGACGGCAGCTGACAGCGCCGCGCTACGCGAGGCAATTCCGGGAATGGTCGCGAAGATGATCGGCACCCAGGGTCCGCCTCGTGGGCCGACGCAGTGCCACGACATTACGGTGTATCCAGGGATCGGCTTCGCGGGCGGCGCCTGCGAAGGCTACGGATTCCTCCTCGACATCCATGATCCGGCGCATCCCACACGCGTTGCCGCCGTCTCTGATTCGAACTTCTCATACTGGCACTCGGCGACCTTCAACAACGACGGAACGAAGCTGCTCTTCTCGGACGAGTGGGGCGGCGGTGGCGCGCCGAAGTGCCGCGCGACGGATCCGAAAGAGTGGGGCGCCGACGCCATCTTCACGATCAATGGGACGGATCTGAAGTTCCAGAGCTACTACAAGATGCCCGCCCCGCAGACGCCACAGGAGAACTGCGTCGCGCATAACGGCTCGCTCATTCCGATTCCTGGACGCGATGTGATGGTGCAGTCCTGGTATCAGGGCGGCATTTCGGTGTTCGACTTCACGGATGCGGCGCATCCGAAGGAGATCGCCTTCTTCGATCGCGGCCCCGTCGATTCGACGCGGATGGCGAGTGGGGGGACATGGTCGGCCTACTGGTACAACGGCGTCATCGTGAGCTCGGAGATCTCGCGCGGCCTCGACGTTCTCGAGCTCACGCCAAGTGGTCTCATCTCGCAGAACGAGATTGACGCGGCGAAAACCGTGCACCTCGACTACATGAACACGCAGGGTCAGCCAAAGTTCGTCTGGCCGGCGACCTTCGCGTTGTCGCGCGCGTACGTCGACCAGCTCGAGCGGTCCGGCGGCTTGTCGGCGGCGCGGATCGTTGCCGTTAGGCAAGCGCTCGCCGGCGCCGAGACGGCAAGTGGCTCGTCGCGGAGCGCGGCGCTCTCCCAACTCGCGTCGCAACTCGATAACGATGCAGGCAGCTCGAGAGATGCCGCGAAGGTCCGCACCCTCGCCGGGAGCGTTCGCCAGCTGGCGATGTAGGCGGGAAAAGCGGGTAGGGGCTAGAACCAAGGGGCTAGGGATCAACTCCCTAGCCCCTTGGTTCTAGCCTCTAGCCCCGACGCGTTACACTTGGCCACCTCGATCGGCAATCAGCTTCATCGCCGGCCGACTGACGAAGATCTGCCGGTGAAAGCGCTCGCCCCAGCCTAGCGGCGTAACGTCGCGGTAGTCATGCATCCCTTCCTCGCCATAGCCAGGGTGGAGTTGCTTCCGTAGCGAAGCACGAGCATTCGGATCGGCGCCGTGGTCGAGCAACAGCTGCGTGAATGGTGCGACCTGCGCCTTGTGCTGCAGATTCATCCAGAAATTCGGCTGCGACACGACCGTTGCGAAGAGCGGCGTGTGCCCACCGAAGCCCTCCTCATCGGTCGCAGCGCGGGCGTCTGGATCCATGCCACTCTCGATCAGCCATCGAGCGATCTCGATCTCGTCGTAATCGACTGCCATGTGAAGCAGCGTCGCTCCCTTCAGCGGTGTGCCGTGCGTCGCGAGCACTTCGTCGTGACAGCCGAGTGCGGCCGGGAAGACTTCGTCGTGCGTGAACGTGCGGCGCAAGAGCGATGGATCACGACGGAGGTGCTCCTCGAGCAAGTCGATGCGACCGCGATGCAGCGCCATTGGTGCGGTGTCAGGGAGCGTTGCGCCATGCTGAACGTACATCTCGAGAATGGCGTGCTTCTCGGATGGCTTGCGCGAATCCGTCTCGAGTACGACGTCCACCGGGGCGATCGTTCGGCCGCCGTCGTCGGCCGCGCGTGCGCCGAGCTCGAATGCGTAGGCGGTTCCCGAGGCGCTCAATGTGTACGCAGGTCCGCCGAGCGCGTCGTTAGGTAACTTCGGTGCACCGGCGAGCTCGTGCAGGAGCCGGGCGGTTCCGATTTGTCCCTGGAGCGTCGCGCGGCCGAGCGCGTATTGATGATCGGTTGCACCGAGATCGTGCAGCACGCGAATGATCCGGTCGCGGCCGAGATTCGCAGCATAGCTCATCGGCGCGCCCCAATTCCGGCTGCGCAGCAGCGTACTTTCCT
>DATBBP010000438.1:0-4451 GCA_036270935.1 Gemmatimonadaceae bacterium | reverse complement strand
GCGGAAGCTGACGATCAAGCCTTCCTTGAATGGCGACGTCTTCTCGACATGGAGCTCGCGCGCGCCGGGCGCGAGGTCGCCGCGTGCGGTACCGGCCAGGACGCGCCGGCCGGGCGCGAAGATCATGTCGGGCGCATCGGTGATCGGCTCGACGACGAGCTCGCCGCGGATGCCGTGTGCTTTGCGCACCCGCCCGACGATGATGAACTCCTCATGGTCTTCAGGCCGGGCAGGCGCACTCATGGTCAACGGCCGTTAGGCAGCGCCGCCCTCGGACGCCTCCTGCTCGCTTACCGGCACCGCGCGCGACTGAAGTGAGCGTCCGATGCGCTGCTCATGGCGCGCCTTCAGGATGCCGGCGCGGCGCAACAGCGAGCGCACGGTATCGCTCGGGAGCGCACCATTGTCGAGCCAGTAATTCACGCGCTCGGTTTGCAAGTTGAGCGCGTTCTCACCTTGCCGGGGAGCGTACTGACCAACGATCTCGATGAACCGCCCATCGCGCGGACTCGTTGAGTCGGCGACAACGATACGGAACATTGGGGCCCTCTTGCGGCCGGTACGGCGAAGACGAATGCGAACAGCCATGGTTCTCGTGCTCCTCGATCAAAGTGTGTCGTACTTCGCCGGGCTCATCGCGCGCTTGGCGTATCCAAGCCGCACCCGGTGTCGCGCGCGCTCCTGCTTCACTCCGTGTTCAACTTCAAACTCTTTCAAGCTATCGCATGCCGAACATGTTCGGCCGAAACTTACCGCCGCTGCCCTGAGCCGCGGCAGCCTTCTTCATCATTTTCTGCATCTCGCGGAACTGCTCGAGCAAGCGATTGACCTCGCTCACCGGGCGACCCGATCCGCGCGCAACACGCGCACGGCGTGATCCGTTCATCACGCCGGGAGTCTTTCGCTCGGCAGGTGTCATCGACAGCACGATTGCCTCGACGTGCTTCATGCGCTTCGGATCGGCCGCTTTGACCTGCTTGAGCACCTTCGTGTTCACACCCGGCAACATTTTGAGCAGTCCCTCGAGGGGACCGAGCTTCTCGATCTGACGCATGGCCGTGAGAAAGTCATTCAGGTCCATGCCTTCCTTCTTCACCTTTTTTTCTAGGCGTCGTGCCTCATCCGCATCGAAGGCCTCCTGCGCTTTCTCGACGAGGCTGACGACGTCACCCTGCTGCAGAATGCGTCCAGCCATGCGCTCGGGATGGAACTCCTCGAGCGCGTCCGGCTTCTCCCCGACACCTACATATTTGATCGGCTTCTTTGTGACGCCATAGATCGAGAGCGCTGCACCGCCGCGTGCGTCGCCATCCATCTTTGTAAGGATGACGCCGGTGACGTGAAGCCGCTGATCGAATCCCTGCGCAATGCGCACGGCGTCTTGCCCGGTCATTCCGTCCGCGACGAAAAGAATCTCGTCGGGATGAATCGCGTGCTTGAGATGATCGAGCTCAGTCATCATCTCGTCATCGATCTGGAGGCGACCGGCCGTATCGACGATGACGACGCGGTCGCGTGCACGCTTCGCGGCGTCGATGCCGGCCTTCGCAATGCGCACGACGTCGCTCGTCGAGCGGTCAGCGTAAACCGGGACGTCGAGCTGGCTGCCGAGTGTCTCGAGCTGATCGATGGCCGCGGGTCGGTAGACGTCGGCGGCAACCAGGCGCGTCGCTTTGCCTTCTGCTTTCAGCTTGCGAGCGAGCTTCGCCGCGGTTGTCGTTTTTCCCGAGCCCTGAAGTCCAACCATCATAACGATGGTGGGCGGTACACTGCTCAGCTTGAGTGGCTCACGACGCTCGCCGAGCATAATGGTGAGCTCGTCGTAAACGATTTTGACGAGCTGCTGCGCGGGTGAAACGGTGCGCAATTGGGCAACGCCGACGGCTCTCTTCTCGACTCGCTCGAGAAACTCGCGGGTGAGTTGAAAATTGACATCGGCCTCGAGAAGGACGCGCCGAACCTCGCGCAGTCCTTCTTTGATGTCCGCTTCATTGAGGATTCCACGGCCGCGCAGGCGCGCGAAGGTCTCCTCGAGTTTTTCACTGAGCTCGTCAAACATAGCCCAGAAACGTAAGGGAGAGCGCGGGTTAGAACAACCGCGATGCGCGATGCGGGATGCGTGGCGCGTGGCGAACAGTATGGAAGTGCGTCCCACTCCCGCGCCCGCGCCGCGCGCCCCGCGCCACGCATCCCGCGCCCGCGCTCGCTTGACGTGACGGTATACTCGCGCGTCCTAGCAATGCAGCGCCTGCGCGACGCGCTGTCCTTTGGTGCACTCTGACTGTCAGCCGCTCGCCGACCCACATTACCTTCCTCCCCATGGCCAAAGTCCAGCGTAAGGAAGAGATCCTGAAATCCGAACTGCCCCCCACGTTACCGCTGATGGCGCTGCGCTCCACCATCGTGTATCCGCTGGGGACAATCGCGGTGCAGATGGGGGCGCCGGAGAATCTCGCGCTGCTGCGAGCGCATGACGAGCCGGGATTGATCGTTGCGCTCGTCGTGGCGAGTGGCGATCACGATGAGCCGATCGACGCGCAGAAATTCATCGGACGCATCGGTGTCGCGGCGCGCGTGCATGAGCGCATCAATCTGCCGGGCGACACGGTGCAGATCACGCTACAGGGATTGCGTCGCATCTCCGTCGAAGAGATCGCGCGCACGGAACCATATCCGATCGCGTCGGTGCGACCTGCGAAAGAGACGCCTGCCGACGCGACGGAGGTCGACGACCTCGTCGCGCGCATCGTGACGTCCGCCGAGACACTGGCGGAACTGGTCGATCGCATTCCCGACGAGGTGCCGGCGATCCTCAAGATGAACGTCAGCGATCCCGGCCGCTTCGCTGATCTCGCGGCGACGAATATGAACTTTCGTATCGCCGATAAGGACGAAGTTCTACAGAGACTCGACGTCGGCCAGCGCCTCCGTTTTATCCTTTCCCGACTCGAACGGGAGGTTGCTCGTGCACGTGTGATGGAGGACGTGAAGCGTCAAACGGAAATCAAGATCGAGCAGCATCAGCGCGAGTTCTATCTGCGCCAGCAGCTGCGCGCGATCCAGGCGGAGCTCGGCGAGACGGATCCCGGCGAGAAGGAAGCGATCGAGATTCTCAAGAAGATCGATGAGGCCGGATTGCCGGAAAAAGTCGGGCAGGAAGCACGCCGTGAGACGGAGCGCATGCGCATGCTGTCGCCGGCGTCGAGCGAATATCAGGTGGTGCGCACGTATCTCGATTGGGTGCTGGCGCTGCCGTGGAATAAACGGTCAGGCGACACCGAGATCGATCTCAAGAAAGTGCAAGCGGAGCTCGACGCCGGACATTATGGTCTCGACGAGGCGAAGGAGCGCATCATCGAGTACCTCGCCGTGCGCAAGCTTCGTGGCGGCGACCCGCACGGGCCGATTCTCTGCTTCGTTGGTCCGCCGGGGACGGGCAAGACATCATTAGGCGCGGCGATCGGCAAGGCGATCGGGCGCGAGTTCTATCGCATCTCCGTTGGCGGCGTGCGCGACGAAGCCGAAATCCGGGGACACCGCCGGACGTACGTTGGCGCGATGCCGGGCCTCATCCTGCAAGCATTGCGGCGTGTCCAAACGCGTGATCCGATTTTGATGATCGACGAGATCGACAAGATGTCGGGCGGTGGCCCGAGCGGCGATCCGACGGCGGCGATGCTCGAGGTACTGGACCCGTCGCAAAACAACGGGTTTGTTGATCATTACCTCAATTTACCGTTCGACCTGTTCTCCACGCTGTTTGTGTGCACCGCGAACAATCTGTTCGACATCCCGGCGCCGCTGCGCGACCGCATGGAAGTCATCAAGATCGCCGGCTACACCGTCGAGGAGAAAGTCGAGATCGCATGGCGCTATATGCTTCCCCGCTTGCTCGAGGAGCATGGCATCACCGATAAAGACATACAGTTCACCGACGAGTCGCTCTCGTTTATTTCGAACAGGTACTCGCGCGAAGCCGGTCTGCGAAATTTCGAGCGCAACCTCGCGGCAATTATGCGGAAACGCGCTCGGCGCAAGGCCGAGGGTGAAGAAGGCGCGTGGGTGATCGATATCGAGAAGGTCGAAGAGATCCTCGGCATTCCTCGTTATGCGGTCGAGGAGGCGGAGAAAGTGCCGGAGGTTGGCGTCGCAACCGGGCTGGCCTGGACGGCCACCGGCGGCGACCTCATGATCGTCGAGGCGCTCAAGATGCCAGGAACAGGGAGGCTCACTGTCACCGGACAGCTCGGCGAAGTTATGCGCGAGAGCGTGGACGCGGCCTATTCTTATGTGCGATCGCGCGCTGGCCAGCTCGGGATCCCCGATTCCGATTTCCGGGAGTACGATCTGCACATTCACCTTCCGGCTGGTGCGATCCCGAAAGACGGTCCGAGCGCGGGCATCACGCTCACCCTCACGATCGCCAGCACGTTGAGCGGTCGTCCGGTGCG
>DATBBP010000437.1:0-2209 GCA_036270935.1 Gemmatimonadaceae bacterium | reverse complement strand
CGAGCGCCTCCAACTCGCGCGCTCCAATGACACCCGGCCGGAGGATTGCCGCGCGAGTGCTGCGAAGATCCAGCACCGTCGACTCGATGCCCACGCTGGTCTGGCCGCCATCGAGTATCAAATCGACCCGATCGCCGAGCGAGCGCTCGACGTGCCGAGCCGTCGTCGGCGAGAGCTCCGTCGAGCGGTTCGCGCTCGGTGCGGCAAGAGGAATGCGCGCCGCACGGAGCAGTGCGAGCGCCACCGGATTGGCAGGCACCCGCAGCGCTACCGAATCGAGCCCCGCCGTCACGTTGTCGGGCACGACCGATCGCTTTGGCAGCACGATGGTCAGCGGGCCAGGCCAGAATTTCTCAGCGACACGTGACGCAGGCTCCGGCCACTCCGACGCGAGCGCACGCGCCCCGTCGGCGTCAGGAACGTGAACGATCAACGGATTGAAGGACGGTCGGCCTTTGGCCGAATAGATGCGCTCTACCGCGCCAGCGTCGAGCGCGTTCGCGCCGAGTCCGTAGACCGTTTCGGTGGGAAACGCGACGAGCCCGCCGCCTCGAAGGATCTCGGCCGCCTGCGCTATCGCCGACACTTCCGGTGACGTTGGATCGACTCGAATGACTCGCATGATCGACGCTCAGGATATCGACGGCACCCTGCCGGCCCTAGACCCCAGGTCGTAGCCGCCAGCCCTATATTGGCTTCCATGGAAACGAAGCAGGCCGGCCAAGCTAGAGCGCGCGCAGCGTGGCGCGGCCTTGTCAGCTGGTTCAACGGACTGGAGCTCAGTGAAAACGCCATTCTCATCGCGTTCTCGCTCGCGATCGGCGTTCTGAGTGCGCTCGGTGTCGCCGGCTTTTACAAGTCCATCGACCTCGCGTTCGCGCTCTTCTATCGATTGCCGGCCGAGCTCGTTCCCAGGCTTGCCGCCTACGCGTATCGGCCGCTGCTCACCGCAGCGGGTCTCGCGGCTGCCTGGTGGTTCATGAAGTACATCGGTCGCGGGCATGACGGAATGAATGTGCCCGACGTACAACTAGCCGTCGTCCGCCGCGGGGGCCTCATCCCCCTGCGGCCCGCGCTCGCGCGAACGGTGGCCAGCGCGATCACTATTGGCGCTGGCGGATCCGCAGGAAGCGAGGGCCCCGTCGTGGTGTTCGGGAGTGCGATCGGCTCGTTATGCGGTCGAACGTTCGGCTTCAGCCCGGAGCGCATGCGGGTACTCGTCGGCGCAGGTGCCGGAGCGGCTATCTCCGCCGCGTTCAATGCGCCGATTGCCGGCGCATTCTTCGCACTCGAGGAGATCCTCGGCTCTCTCGCGGTCACCGCCTTTCCACCGGTAGTCGTCGCGAGCGTCATCGCTGCCGTGATCTCGCGGGCCGTGTTCGGAAATCATCCCGCGTTTCCGATTCCCGTCGAATACAGCTATGGGCTCGCGCGCGAGGTGTTCCTTTTCTTTCCGCTACTCGGTGTGGTGACCGGTGCGGTCGCTGCGCTCTTCGTGCGCGTATTCTTCGGCGTCGAGACGTTGCTCAAGCGGATTTCGCCGCCACGCTGGGTCATTCCATGGCTCGGAGGCGGCCTTGTCGGCGTACTCGTTGTCATGTCGCACGGACTGCTGGTGGGCTACGGGCATCTCGCGGTTCACCTCGAGGTGTTCGGCCGCATGTCGTGGTACACGTTGGCCCTGCTTGCGCTCGGGTCGATCGTCGCGACGTCGATCACACTCAATGCCGGTGGATCCGGTGGACTCTTCACGCCGTCACTGTATGTCGGTGCGGCAACAGGCGGCGCCTTCGGCGTCGCGCTCGCGCAGCTGCTGCCTAACGCCTCGATCCGGCCGGAAGCGTATGCGATCGTCGGCATGGGCGCTCTCGTCGCGGCGTCGACGCACGCGCCGATCACCGGGATTCTCCTCGTGTTCGAGATGACGAACGACTACGCGCTCGTTCTCCCGCTGATGCTCGCGACGGTCATCTCGTATCTCGTCGCCCACCGCCTCGAGCCAGACTCGTTGTATAGCGGCTGGTTGCGCCGGCGTGGCGAGCGGATCGAGCAAGGGAGCGACGAGACCGCGCTCTCGAGCCTGCGCGTGCGCGACGCATTCGACGAACATGCTCGAATCATCCACGAGCGTGACGACGTTGGCCAGTTGCTCGAGCATCTCGGCCACGATGACCAGCTCGTTTTCCCGGTAGTCGACAGCGAGATGCGG
>DATBBP010000436.1:0-1535 GCA_036270935.1 Gemmatimonadaceae bacterium | reverse complement strand
GATCTGAATCGCGAGGGGTTGCGCACAATCGACAAGTTCGTGAGCGCGAAATACACCGCGGACTTTGGTGCGACCGCGACGCGGCAGCTCACGGGCCGCATCGAATCGAAGTCCTCCGTTGGCGTGCAGTGGATTCGCGACCGTCTTGATGGAACGCTCAACACCGCGAACGTGTTCCCGCCGGGCATCACCCGTATCGACGCCGGCGCGATCAAGACATCCGGCGAAAAGACCGTCGAGAGCAGGACGCTTGGCCAGTACGTCGAGCAGCAGTTCGGCCTCGACCAGCGGCTCTTCCTCACCGGCGCGCTGCGCTACGATCAGAACAGCGCGTTCGGCAGACAGAATCGGTCCGCGACCTATCCGAAGATCTCCGGGTCCTGGGTGGCGATCGACAACAGTGGTGGCTTGCGGTATCTACATTGGCTCGATGAGCTGCGGTTCCGCAGCGCCTATGGCGTTTCCGGCCAGCAGCCCGGCCCGACGGACGCGTTGCAGTATCTCTCTCCAATCACGACGTCCATCCTCGGCACCGATCAGCCGGCGGTGACGCTCGCGGGATTGGGCAACGACGCGCTCAAGCCGGAGCGCTCGCAGGAGTTCGAGGGTGGGTTCGACGCCGGGTTCCTCAATCGGCGTGCCAACCTCCAGCTCACCTACTACAACAAGCGCACCACCGACGCGCTAATTCAGCGCGTGCTGCCTGGCTCGTTAGGTGCAACGGTGTCCCGTATCGAGAATATCGGCGTCGTCACCAACAAGGGCGCCGAGCTGTCGCTCAACGGTCGTCTCGTTGACCGGCCGAACATCGCGCTCGACCTCAACATCGAAGCCTCGCAGAACGGCAACAAGCTCGTGGACCTCGGCGGCCTGCCGCCGATCACCGGCTTCGGATATCAAAATCGCGTGGGCTACCCGCTCTTCGGCCTTTGGTGGCCGCAGATGACTGGCTACAGCGACGCGAACCACAATGGCGTCATCGAACCTAACGAGGTCAAAGTCTCCGACTCGACTCTCTTCGGCGGCTCGTCGGTGCCGACGCACTCGTTCTCGTTCTCGCCGACGCTGACGCTGTTCAAGCGTCTGACTCTTTCGGGTCTGCTCGACCGGCGTGGGGGCTTCTCCAACCTGAATGCCAACGACTGGTTCCAGTGCGTACCGACGCAGAACTGCCGCGCGATCAACGATCCGTCTGCGCCGCTCGTCGATCAGGCGATGGCGATCGCCGGAGGCAATGGCATCGGCACGTACCTCGAGAATGCATCCTTCTGGAAGCTCCGCGAGCTGTCGGCGAGCTACAACATTCCCGAGCGCTACGTGACGCGACTGCGCGCGACGTCGGCGGTCGTGCGCCTGACGGCCCGGAATATCGCGACGTGGTCCAAGTTCAAGAGTTGGGATCCGGAAATCGCGACGCAGGGCGACGACGCCGCCGTCTACAACTTCGTCCAGCTTGCGCCGCCGCGGATCTACACGGTGCGCCTGAACCTCGGCTTCTGAGAGGATGAGTCGATGAGACAGACCATCAGATTCGC
>DATBBP010000435.1:0-4585 GCA_036270935.1 Gemmatimonadaceae bacterium | reverse complement strand
AACGAGCTCGTTGGGCGTGTTCTTGCGACTCCTGCTCTCGGTCGCGCTCGGCGTGGGCATTTACTTCTGGCCGTACGACGCGCGTTGCGGCTTTGGACTATTCGGCTATCTCGCCGCGATCGGCGTCGTCACCGCGAGCGGGATATGGAGCGCAGTGTGGACGTGGCGTCATCGCTCGGCGCGCGGTCATACCCTGTCGCTTCTTTTGATTCTGTGGGGTGCGACGCTCGGCGCGATGGAGATTCTCCCGCGCATCGGCTATGCGAAGAGCGACGCGCTGCATCCCGCGACGTGGACGTGCAAATGAACTCCAAAAGATGACCGACTTCAAAAACTTCATTGGCGGTAAGTGGGTCGCGCCTTCGACGGGCGAGTATTTCGAGAATGTGAATCCCGCCGATCGCGCGGACGTGATCGGCCGCTTTCCGCTCTCGGGAGAAGGAGACGTCGCGCGCGCCGTGCAATCAGCAAAATGCGGCTTCGATCTCTGGAAGAAGACACCGGCGCCGGCGCGCGGTGACGTGTTGCGCCGCGTTGGCGACATCCTTGTGCGCCGCAAGGACGAGATCGCGGATCTCATGACGCGCGAGATGGGCAAGCCCCTCGCCGAGACACGCGGTGACGTCCAGGAAGGCATCGACACCGCCTACTACGCTGCGTCCGAGGGTCGACGCTTGTTCGGTCACACCGTGCCGAGCGAGCTGCGTAACAAGTGGGCGATGAGCTATCGTCGGCCCATCGGCATTTGCGGCATCGTGACGCCGTTTAACTTCCCGATGGCGATTCCCACCTGGAAAATGTTCCCCGCGTTGCTGTGCGGTAATGCGTGCATCTTCAAACCCGCCGAGGACGTCCCGCATACCGGGACGGTGCTCGTCGAAGTGTTTCTCGAGGCGGGGCTCCCTCCCGAAGTGATCCAGCTCGTGCATGGCGTCGGCGAAACGGTCGGCGCGGCGATCGTCTCGCATCCCGAGATTCCAGTCATCTCCTTCACGGGATCAACCGAGACGGGTCGCATCGTCGGCGAGACCTGTGGCCGCATGCACAAACGCTTATCGCTCGAGATGGGCGGCAAGAACGCGATGATCGTACTCGATGACGCGAACGTCGATCTCGCTCTGGATGGCGTGCTCTGGGGTGCGTTTGGCACCACCGGACAGCGCTGCACGGCGACGAGCCGGCTGATTCTGCAGCGCGGCATCCACGATCACTTCCTCGGTCAGCTCATCGATCGAGCGCGCGGCCTCAAGCTCGGCGATGGACGCAAGAAGGGCACGGATGTCGGGCCACTGGTGAACGAAGGCGCTCGAACGAAGGTCGAGCACTACGTGGATATCGGTCAAGCCGAAGGAGCGGATCTGCTCTGTGGCGGTCGCCGTCCACCGGGCAAGGAGTACGAGAAGGGCTTCTACTTCGAGCCGACGATCTTCGGCCGAGTCGAAGCGGGAATGCGGCTCGAGCAGGAGGAGATTTTCGGGCCCGTGTTGTCGGTGGTCCGTGTCGACAACGCCGACGAAGCGTTCGCGATCAACAACGACGTGAAATACGGCCTATCTTCATCTCTCTATACACGGGACGTCGGTCTTGCCTTTCGAGCCCTGAATGAGCTCGACAATGGCATCACCTACGTAAACGCGCCGACGATCGGAGCTGAGGCACATCTTCCCTTCGGCGGCGTAAAACAAACGGGGAACGGGCATCGTGAGGGGGGATGGGAGGTCTACGAGTTTTACTCGGAGACGAAAGTCGGGTACGTGGACTTCTCCGGGTCGCTGCAACGAGCACAGATTGACAACTATCTTGGGACGCCGGACTAAGTTACGTGTTCGAACTGTTCTTGCGTCCGTTTATTCACAGTCGTTAATTCCTGCGGGGGACGGTCGTCTGTCAGCTAGCCGGCGATGTCTCGCGTCCCACAGCGCCGAGGTCGCTCGGCCTCCGCGCTGGAGAACCAGGAGTCGTTTCGTCGCACAAGTATGAGCGAGCCCGTAGGATCCTCCCCATCGTTGACGCCCGCCCGGGCGATCACAGCCGAACAACGCGTCGGTGCTCTGCGCAGCGTCAATCGCGGTGCGGGGCCGCTGTCTTTCCTATGGGAATGGGCGAAGATCCTGTTCGTGTCGGTGGTGCTGTTTTTCTTTCTTCGCACCTTCTTCGTCGAGGCGTTCAAGATTCCGAGCGGCAGCATGGAACGCACGCTCCTTGTCGGCGATTTCCTCCTCGTGAACAAGCTGGCGTATGGGGCGGAAGTGCCGTTCACGCATCGCCGCCTGCCGAAGTTGCGCGAGCCACAGGATGGCGACGTGATCGTGTTCGAGTGGCCCGAAGACCCGACAAAGAACTTCGTGAAGCGACTCGTTGGGCTTCCCGGTGATACACTCGAGATGCGCGACGGTCAGCTGATGCGAAATGGAACAACGCTCACCGAGCCGTATGTCCTGCATACGCAGCCGGACATCGATCCCGCCCCTGAAGACTTCCGTTGGCAGCGGGAGTTTCTCGTGAAGAACGCGAACGCAACGGTTGGATACCACCCGTCACGAAATAATTGGGGCCCGCTCGTTGTTCCGACGGGAAATTACTTTGTGCTTGGTGATAATCGGGACAATTCGCTCGATAGTCGCTATTGGGGCTTTGTGGCCGATTCTTTAGTGAAGGGCCGGCCTTTCGTGATTTACTACAGCTACGCTCCTGACAGTGTGGACTTCGCGTGGCTCACTCGCATTCGCTGGCAGCGTGTGGGTGAGCGGGTTCACTAGATAGATCAGTTCGTTCGTTACCCGGAACACCGTCGCAGCGTCTGCTGCCCGGACCCCTATCTTTGTTCCGTACCAAGGAGCAGCTGTCCTCATGGCCGCGACCGGCAACCACAAGAAATCCTCCTACGAGGAAGGCTCGCTCGATCAGTACCTGCGGGACATCAGCGCGTATCCGCTGATCTCACGTGACGAGGAGGTTCGTCTCGCGCAGCGTATCCGTCTGGGCGATCAGGAGGCCTTGGACAAGCTTGTCCGGTCGAATCTCCGCTTTGTCGTTTCGGTCGCGAAGAAGTATCAGAATCAGGGTGTCTCGCTTTCGGATCTGATCAACGAGGGCAACCTCGGGCTGATCCGCGCCGCGCACAAATTCGACGAGACCAAGGGGATCAAGTTTATCTCCTATGCGGTGTGGTGGATCAGACAAGCCATTCTGCAAGCGCTTGCTGAACAGTCCCGCATCGTACGCGTTCCACTGAATCGCGCCGGCACGCTGCATCGCATTGGCAAGCGCGCGAACGCGCTCCTGCAGGAGCTCGGACGCGAGCCGACGCACGAAGAGATCGCGGACGGCATGGACATCACGGAAGAAGAAGTCGCGAAGACGATGTCCATCTCGCAAACGCATCTTTCGCTCGATGCGCCGATGACGCCCGGCGAGGACAACAAGCTTCTCGACTATCTTCCCGACAACCTGAATCCACCGCCTGACGAGCAGACGTTCGAGAAGGCGCTGACGGAGTCGATCGAGGAGGCGCTCTCGCACCTGAAGGAGCGCGAGTCGAAGATTCTGCGGCTGTATTTCGGGCTGGATGGCGAAGAGCCGATGACGCTCGAGCAGATTGGCTCGCTGCTCGGGATCACGCGCGAGCGAGTGCGACAGATCAAGGAGAAGGCACTCTCTCGCTTACGGCACGTATCGAGAGCTCGAGCGCTGGAGAGCTACTTGGGCTAGGCGCTCAGGTGCTGGGTGCTAGGTGCTGGGTGCTAGATTACGGAGTGCAAAGTGATGACGGCCACGAGCAAAACTCGTGGCCTTCCTTATTTTCCTAGCACCTATCACCTAGCACCTATCACCTAGCACCTTCGGTTATGGCCGCCACCAGCTCTTTCGACGTCACCACCGGAGTCGATCTCCAGGAGGTCGACAACGCCGTCAACCAGTCGCAGAAGGAGATCGGCCAACGCTACGATTTCAAAGGCTCGAAATCGTCGATCGAGTTCAAGCGCGCGGAGTCGATGCTCGTGCTCATCGCCGATGACGATTTCAAGATGCGCGCACTGTTCGACGTGTTGCAGACGAAGCTGATCAAGCGTGGCGTGCCGGTGAAAAACCTCGACATCGGCGAAACGAAGCCCGCCGGCGGCGATACGGTCCGCAAGGAGATCAAGCTCAAGACGGCACTCGATTCAGAAACGGCGAAGAAGGTCGCCGCCGCCATCAAGGAAGCGAAGCTCAAGAAGGTCCAAGCGGCAATCCAGGGCGAACAGGTTCGAATTTCCTCACCGTCGAAGGACGACCTCCAGGGCGCGATTCAGCTGCTGAAGAGCAAGGATTTCGGCGTCGAGCTGAAGTTTGGCAACTACAGGTGATTGGTGCTTGGTGCAGGGTGCGAGCGCTTCTGCGCACAGCGCGCGCTTGATTCCATGCCTTATCTTCCCTAGCACCTAGCACCTAGCACCTAGCACCTAGCACCTCGCACCTAGCCGATCGCCGCTTGAAGTTCTCTCTCCTCACTCTCGGTTGCGACAAAAACACCGTCGATAGCGAGCGCTACGTCGCTCAGCTCACAGATTGTGGCGCGGTGTTCACCGCTGACCTCGATGAG
>DATBBP010000434.1:0-7262 GCA_036270935.1 Gemmatimonadaceae bacterium | reverse complement strand
AGCGCCGAGGTGCACTCCGAGCGCGTGCAGTTTGGTCCGCGCGGCAGCGAGTGGACCCTGGCACTCGCGAACGAGCGCGCGCCGGTGCAGCTGCCGCTCATCGGCGACTTCAACGTCATGAACGCCCTGGGCGCGGCGGCTGCTGCTTACGCGTTAGGCACACCGACGCCGCAGATTGCGGCGCGTTTGTCGTCCCTGCCGCAGGTGCCTGGTCGGCTCGAGCTGCTCAACGAGTCGCCAACAGTGCTGCGCGATTACGCTCACACACCGGACGCGCTCGAGCGCGCGCTGGAGGCGGTGCGTCCCTTCACGCAGGGGCGTTTGGTCGTCGTGTTCGGCTGCGGCGGTGATCGCGATCGCGGCAAGCGACCGGTGATGGGTGAGATCGCCGAGCGGCTCGCCGATCTCGCCATCGTGACCAGCGACAATCCGCGCACCGAAGATCCCGAGCGGATTCTCGACGACATCGAGGCGGGCATGCATGGCGGCGGTACGCACGAGCGCATCACCGACCGGCTCGAGGCCATTCAGCGCGCGATCGCGCTGGCCTCGCCACCGGATGTCATCCTGCTCGCCGGGAAGGGCCATGAGACGTACCAGGTGCGCGGAACCACGAAGTACGCATTCGATGAAAAGGAGATTGTGACGTCGCTTATGTCGGCTGCCTCGTCGAAGCACTCATGACGTTCTGGAGCTGGGACCGCGTCGCCGACGCATTGCAGCCTTTGGCGCGAGTGAATCTGCCGCGCGGACCGCAGCCGTTCGCCCGCGTTTGGACTGACAGCCGGACACTGGGGCGCGGCGATCTCTTCGTCGCGCTCGTCGGTGACCGATTCGACGCGCACGACTTTCTTCAGCAAGCGGTCGCGAGCGGCGCGTCGGGGCTCGTGGTCTCGCGCGTCGAAGGCACCCGGGGGCTCGGCGTTCCCGTCTACGAGGTGCCGGACACCCTGGTCGCGTTAGGCGCGCTCGGCCGCCACCGACGGTGTGCGTGGGGAAAACCCGTCGTCGGGGTGGTCGGCACGAACGGGAAGACGAGCACCAAGGAGCTGCTCAAGGCAGCGTTAGGCGGCACGCTCGCGACGCACGCGACGTACGGGAATCTCAACAACCTGGTCGGTGTCCCGCTCACGCTGTTGGCGATTCCGGACGAGGCCGATGTTGCCGTAATCGAGATGGGCACGAACCAACCGGGCGAGGTGGCGCGGCTTCGCGCGGTCGTCGAGCCGAACGTCACGGTTGTCACCTCGATTGCCGAGGAGCATCTCGAGGGCCTCGGCGACTTGGCGGGCGTGCTGAGAGAGGAGCTCGCCGCCTGCGATGGCATCGCCACGGCGGTCGTTCCCGCGAGCCAGCGCGACGTCGTGGACGAGGCGTCACGGCGCGCACGGCGGGTCATCGCCGCCGGACTCGATGAAGGGGACTTTCGGGCCGAACGGTGGACGCTCGACACCGACGGAAGCGGTCACGTCACCGTCGCTGGCGTCGACATTCACGTACCGCTGCGCGGAGTTCATAACTTGCGAAACACGATGCTCGCGCTTGCCGTGGCGCGCGAGCTCGGCGTGCCGATCGAGCGCGCCGTGCACGGCATCGCGGCAATGCCGCTTCCGCCGATGCGCTCGAACGTCGAGCAGATTGGCCGAGCGACGCTGGTGAACGACGCGTACAACTCGAATCCCGGCTCGGCGAAAGCGGCGCTCGAGCTGCTCCAGCACGCCGGCCAGGGCCGTCAAAGAGTCGCGGTTCTCGGGACCATGCTCGAGCTGGGCCCCAGCGGCCCGGCCCTCCATGAGGCGCTCGCGCGCGACGCGCTGGCCTCGCCCATCGAGGTACTGGCCGGCCTCGGCGAGTTCGCGGTCGCCTTCGATCGAGCCGCCGATGGCTCGACGCGCGAACGACTTGTGACCGCTGACGACGTCGACAGTCTCTGGAATCGGCTCTCATCGCGTCTCGAGCCGGACGCGGTTATCCTGCTCAAGGCATCGCGTGGGGTTCGTCTGGAGCAGCTGGTTCCGAAAATCAGAGAATGGGCGACAGCTCGAGGTGCTAGGTGATGGGAGCTAGGTGCTAGATCAACAAACGGACGGCACACGGCTCTTTTTTGGCGCGACAATCTCCTAACACCTAGCACCTAGCACCCAGCACCTATCACCTCCCCAATCCCCTTCGCCTCTTTGCTCTACTTCCTCCTCGTCCCCCTCATTCCGAAGTACCGCATCTTCAACCTGATCACCTACATCTCCTTCCGCGCAGTGATGGCGGCGGTGACAGGGTTGATACTGTCATTTATTCTCGGTCCGATCATCCTGAGAGCCCTGCGTCGTCAGGCGGTGCATCAGGTCGTGCGCGAGGGAACGCCGGACACGCATGCGGTGAAGGGGACGACGCCGACCATGGGTGGGCTGATCATCATTTCGTGCTCGATCATTCCAATACTCCTCTGGTCGCGCTTTAGTCTGCGGCGGCCGTACGTCCTGGTCGCGCTGTTCGTGATGCTCTGGATGGGCGCGATCGGTCTGCTCGACGACTACCTCAAGCTGAAGCAGAAGAGAGAGGGGAAGAAGAACAGCGGCCTCGTCGAGCGGTACAAGCTCGCCGGCCAGGTGATCATCGGCGTCGCCCTCGGATGGTATCTCTGGAGAAATCCCCTCGTACCGTACCTGCCGGGCGCCTCGACATCGGTGCCGTTCTTCAAGTATGTCGTCGTCGTTCCAGCTGCCGGGTTCGCGTGGCTTTATGTCGTGTTCACGACGTTCATTCTCACGGGCACGAGCAACGCCGTGAATATGACCGATGGCCTCGACGGCCTCGCGGCGGGGCTCGGCGCGATCGCTTTCGCGACCTTTGCCATCTTCAGCTACATCATGGGCCGCATCGACGCGAGTGGGTATCTGCAAATGTTCTATCTCACCGATGCGGGCGAGCTCACGATCTTCTGTCTCGCCATTGTCGGCGCGCTGATTGGCTTTCTCTGGTTCAACACCCACCCGGCGGAGGTATTCATGGGCGACACCGGCTCGCTCGCGCTGGGTGGAGCGTTAGGCGCCGTGGCTATTCTGCTCAAGTCGGAATTTCTCCTTGCGTTTGTCGGTGCGGTGTTCGCGGCCGAAACGGTATCGGTCATCTTCCAACGCTACGTGTTCAAGTACCGAAAGAAACGCTACGGCCTCGAGTATGCGCAGACGCATCGCGTCTTCCGGCGTGCGCCGTTACACCACCACTTCGAGATGCTGGGCTGGGACGAGGCCAAAGTTGTCGTTCGCTTCTGGATCATCGGGATTCTCTGCGCGTTTTTCGCCCTCACGACGATCAAGCTCCGGTAAGATCGTGAGCATACCGCACCAGAGACGCGTCTCGGAACCGGCTATGCCGGCGGGATGGCTGAACGGGGAGATTGCCGTCGTCGGTCTCGCACGCAGCGGACGCGCCGTCGCGACGCTCCTCGCTCGCACGGGCTCGCAGGTATACGCGTCAGATTCGGGAAGTGGCAAGGCGCTCGAGGCCACGGCGGCGGCTCTTCGCGGAGAGCAGGTCGACGTCCAGGTTGGCGCGCACGACCTGGAGCGGATTGCGCGCGCGTCGCTCGTGGTAGTGAGTCCAGGCGTGCCGCCCGCGGCGCCTCCACTTGTCGCGGCGAGAGCGCGCGGGATCGAGGTCGTGAGCGAGGTCGAAATCGCGCTCCGGATGCTTCCGAACCTGCCGTATATCGCGATCACCGGCACAAACGGCAAAACGACGACGACGGCGCTGACCGCGCATCTACTGTTGGCACTCGGCCATCGTGCCGTCGCTGCGGGGAACATCGGCCTGCCGCTCGCGGAGATCGCGCTCAGACCGACTCCGCCAGAATGGGTCGCGCTCGAGATCTCGTCGTTCCAGCTCCACGACACGCCGAGCATCGACCCGCGCGTCGGCATTCTCACGAATCTCTCCGCGAATCATCTCGATCGTTATGCAACGATCGAGGAGTACTACGGTGACAAGGCGCTTCTGTTTCGGAACGCGACTGCCGCATCCCATTGGGTGACCAATGGCGACGACGTCGTCGTCGAGGCGTTGGCGGAGGCTGCGCCGGGTATTCACTGCCGCTTTTCGGTGCGTGGACGAAGCGACGCATGGGTGGATCGGTCTCGCGGGATGCTCGAGGTGCTCGGTGAGCCACTTCTCGCGCGCAGCGATCTTCCGCTGATCGGCGATCACAATGTCGCAAACGCGCTTGCCGCCGGGCTGGCCGTCGCGCTTGCGAGTGAGTCACATCGCACACCGCAAGCGTTAGGCGCCATTGCCCGCGGGTTGCGAACGTTTCAGGGGCTCGAGCACCGCATCGAGTCGGTGGCCGAGGTCAACGGCGTGCTCTGGATCAACGACTCGAAGTCGACGAACGTCGCGTCGACCGACGTCGCGCTACGTGGCATGACCCGGCCGACGGTTCTCTTGCTCGGCGGCCGGCACAAGGGCGAGCCCTATACCTCGTTGGTGAACGAGATTCGCCGCACGGTGAAGGTCGTGTTGGCGTACGGTGAGTCCGCGCCGATCATCGAGGGTGATCTCGGCAGCGTCGTCCCGGTCGAGCGCCTCGGTTCGTCATTCAGCGACGTCATGAGCGCGGCTCGACGCGCCGCGGCGAGCGGTGACGTCGTCTTATTATCGCCGGCGTGCTCGAGCTACGACATGTTCGAGAATTATGAACAGCGCGGACGAGAGTTCAAGCGGCTCGTGAACCCGAACGGCGGCGTCAAGCGGCATTCACCGGCGCTCAAGCGAGAAACAGAGAAGTGACTGGAGCGAGCAGGATCGTGAAGGTTGGGACCTCAGTGAAGGACGACGTTTTTTCGCAGCGCACCCCCGCTGCTGGTCAGCAGCGGATTGCGGAGACGCGTCGCGACGAGCGTACGCGTTGGCGAATGGGCGCGGAGGCGCAGGGTCTCGTGCTCGTCAGCTCCGTGCTTCTCGCGTACGGATTGGCAGTGCTCTACAGTGCCAGTGCGCTCGTGGCCATGAACGAGAATCACGGCAGCGCCTACTATCTGATGCGCCAGCTCACCGGCGTCGTCGCGGGTGTTGTTGTTTTTGCCGTCGTCGCCAAAATCGACGCGGAGCGATGGCGCGAGTGGGCGTGGCCGGTGATGTTCCTCACGATCATGACGATGGTGTTGACGCTCGTGCTGCCGGACTCCATCGCGCCACGTATCAACGGCTCGAAGCGGTTCCTGTTCGGGAGCTCGTTTCAACCATCGGAGCTGGGCAAGCTCGGGGTGATCGCGTGGTGCTCTATGCTCGTCGTTCGCAAGGGCGACTCGCTCCAGCGCCTAACGAAGGGCCTCGTTCCGTTCTTGCTGATCATCGGTCTACTCGATGTCTTGGCGGCGCTCGAGCCCGACCTCTCGGTGTCGATGTTGTACACGCTGCTCATGGCGCTCCTGCTTTTCATCGGTGGAGCACGCATGAGCCACTTCGTCGCGCTGGGCGCGCTCGCGATTCCAGTTCTGTGGCACAAGATCGAACGCGTGCAGTACGCGCTGCTCCGTGTCACGACCTTCCTCGATCCGGGCCGAGCTCCCTCAGCCGTCAACTACCAGCTCAAGCAGTCGCTCGTCGCGGTCGGATCGGGTGGCGCGTTCGGAGTCGGCTTTGGCCAAGGGCGACAGCAGGCGGGATTTCTCCCCTATCCGTACAGCGATTTCATCGCGAGCAACATCGGTGAGGAATGGGGCTTCGTTGGCCTGGCCGCGATCGTTCTCGCATTCGCGCTCTACGCGCTGCTCGGCTTCCGGATTGCTCGTAAGGCGCGGTCGCCCTTTCTTCAGCTTCTCGCCGTTGGTCTCACCTTCGTCACGGTACTCACGGCGTACTTACACGTCGGCGTCGTGATCGGGTTGTTGCCGACAACGGGTTTGACGCTGCCCTTCGTATCTTACGGCCGCTCGAATCTCGTGCTGACGATGCTTTTCACGGGAATCCTCGTGAACATCGGCAGCGCGAAGGAGCGCGTGCTCGGCAGCACCGCTACCGATCCGCTCGCGACGGTCACGCCGCAGTGAGCGAATCACGAACCGGGCGGTCGACGGCCGGGCCACGCGTGTGGTTCGCCGGTGGTGGAACCGGTGGTCATCTCTATCCGGGGCTTGCCATTGCGCGCGCCTTGAGAGGGTTGCGACCGGATGTTGAGCCTTTCTTCATCGGCGCCAAGCGTGGCATCGAGCGCGACATCCTGCCGACCACCGAATTTGCGCATCTGCTGCTCAACCTGCATCCGCTCTACCGCGCCAAAGTCTGGAATAACTGGAAGACGATGCGGGGTGCGATGGGTGCCTGGCGACAGCTGGGTAAGCTCGCGCGCGAGGAACGGCCGTCGGCGATCGTCGGCACCGGAGGATATGCGTCCGGGCTCGCGCTCGCGTACGCCGTCGTGCACCGTATTCCGTACGTGCTCCAGGAGCAGAACAGCTATCCAGGCCTAACGATGCGCTTCTTCTCGCATTGGGCGCGTGAAGTGTATCTCGGCTATCCGGAGGCCGAGCGCTATCTCGAGAAGGCGAAGTCGTCTGTGTTGGTCGATACGGGCAATCCAATCGAGCCGCCGCCGCTCGAGCGCCCATCACGCGCCTTGGCTCGGCGACAGTGGGGCTTGCCGACGACGGGAGGTCGCGTTCTTCTCGTGTTCGGCGGGAGTCAGGGCTCGCGTGCGATCAACACGGCCGTCGGGGCGTGGCTCCGGTCGGCCGCGCGGCCACAGGATCTGTACGTCATCTGGGCGACCGGCAAGAGCACGTACGACGAGTTTGCCTCGCTCGCTACGGACGGTGTCGTCATCAAACCGTACATCGCACCGATGCGTGACGCATACGCGGCGGCCGATCTCGCGATCGCGCGTGCGGGCGCTATGGGCACGGCCGAGCTGTGCGCCTGGGGAGTACCGGCGATCCTCGTACCACTACCAACGGCGGCCGCGGATCATCAGTCGATCAACGCGCGTACGCTCGCCGCGGTGGGCGCGGCGATTTACATCCCGCAGCTCGATTTCACGGCGAAGCGCCTCGATGAAACGTTGCGCGATTTGCTCTCCCAGCCGGACGAGCTCGCGCGCCTGGCGCAGGCGGCGTCAGCCCGTGCGCGACCGAATGCAGCCGAGGAAATCGCAAGCCGTATTGCCATGATCATCGCTCGTTGATCTCGAAGCAGGTGCTACGTAGGTGCTAGGTGCTAGGTGCTATCACCTATCACCTATCCCCTATCACCTATTTGCTATATTCCGGCGC
>DATBBP010000433.1:0-5759 GCA_036270935.1 Gemmatimonadaceae bacterium | reverse complement strand
CGGCGACGATGGTCTCTGTCCAGAGCTGTGCGTGAATCACTTCTTCAGCGCTGTGCGCGGTGAGCCGCGAAATCAGGTGTGGGTCGCGTACATGTTGTACGAGACGGCCGAGGACGAGTCCACCGTGCAACTCCGAGGCACGGTAGAAATTCAGGAGCGTGAGCTCGCGATCGGTGATCTCCATGGTCAGAGCTCCAGTTCGATCTTGAGGTGGTCGACGATGCGCATCCCGCACAGCCGCTCGATACGCGTCGCGAAGGTGCGGATGGCGACCTCGTCACCTTCCATGGCGATCGGCACGTGACCGACAGCTTCTTCGCCGTAATGGCGGAAGTCCGCTGCAGCGCGCAACACGTTAGGTGCCAGCTCGGGATTTGCGGCAAGGCGTTTCGCAATGAGGTCGGACGCCGCCTGGGCGTGACGCACCTCGTCCGCGGCGATGAGCGCGAGGAGGACACGCAGTTGCGCCTCCTGCGCCTGCTCGCCGAGTCGGCGGAAGAAGTAGCTGGCGAGGTGTTCGCTGAGCATGAACTCGACGAGCGGCCCGACGCGGTCGGTCGGATCGAGGTCGTTGCGATCCGCGCGCTGGCGGATCTGCCGTAATTCCTCGTCAGTGATGCGCGGCTCATAGCCGACCGCATCGAGGTACATGCGCAGCGCGTGAAAGTGCTTGAACCCTTCGTACATCTCGAGCGAGAACACGACGCCGGCGTCGACGTCATCCCATGCGAACCGGATCAGTCTCGAGAGATTGACAGGGTGAAATGACTCGATGAGCGCGGCGTCGCGAAGTTTGACAAGAATGCCCGGCTGCGCGAGCGCTCTGCGACGGTCAATCTCGAGCCAGCGGATGTCGTGCTCGACCGACCATGCACCGCGGTCGGCGGCGCGGGCGTGACGCGCGTACAGCGAACTGGAAGATGCGCTCGTCTCAGACATGTCTGGTCTCGGTAAGAGCGAACTGCGTGACTGACGGCCACCGGGCCGCCTCGGGACCATACCTAACGAGAAACGCAAGGAGCCAGCGCTCGAGGCCGAAGGCCACACAAGCGCTCGTCGCGGGCTTGCCGTTCGCGAGCCGAATGTCGAACGCCTCGCCGAAAAAGGTGTCATGCAAGTTGAACGACGCCGCCGCGATACGATCGTGCCGGTTCACCGGGAGAAGCAGCTCGCGCTTGAGCTCTTTGAGCTGCTGGAGCATTTGCTTCGCACGCGCAGCGGGTGCGAAAAAGGGATCAGTCGCGACGTCGATTGTCGGATTGAGGTCGAGCGTTCGTGCGAGATCGCTGACACGTTCGATGCATCGTTCGACAAAAGCGCGTGCATCGTCTTCGCTCCCAATACAGACGATTTCGCGCATCGTGAAGGCCCAACCGCGAGCGAGCGGCGCGTGCCGGCTGCCCTCGTGGCGCCAGCACTCGGATTGCGCCGTCACAATCGTCGGCGCATCGACAACGTCGCCGGCAATCGCCGCATAGACGTGATAGCACACCGCGGGATTGAGTGCGACCCGCGCTGGCGGTATCGCCTCCCTCGGCTCGTTATGCTCGGCGACACGACGTAGCGCTTCCGGGTCGTCGCTCAAGTGCGACGCGAGCGTCAACCACTGTGGGAACGACGCGAAGTAATCGGCACGCCCGAGCGTTGGGAAATCGATCGCTGGTGGGACACGCCACTCGTCCGCGGTCTCGAGTTCGCACAGCGCGGCAATCGCGCGCTCGAGCGCGCGCAGCAACGCCGCAACCTCGCCGCGCAACGCCGTCACGCCGGGTGCGATCTCCCACAGCTCGCCGCGCGAGCGGAGGATCCGGATGATCGCTTCACGCGGCCACATTGGCGTCTCCATGGTGCGCGACGAACGTTTTGGCGATATGGCTTACGGTGCGGAAGTTGTCCATGCGGATGTGCGCATCGGGAATACGAATCGCAAGCGCGTACTCGGTCCACGCGATCAGCTTGAGGATGCGGATCGAGTTGATCAGTCCATTCGCGAAGAGCGGCGTGTCGACGTCGACCGTGACACCCGGCGGCACGAGTGTTCGATTGATCCAATCGATCGTGCGCTCGACGAAGAGAGTGTGATCCATCGGTATGCTCATGCAGCCCTCTGGGGGTCGCGGGACGCGGGGCGCGGGACGCGGGCCATCGAGTGAGTCGCGATCAGATGGTCGATCATAAACAGCCAGAAGTCGCGAACGGGCGGCGCAGCGCAACCCAGGAGTACCTCGGCGTTCGTGGTCTCGAAGAGTATTGGAAGCGCGAGCTGTGGAACAAAGTGCGACAGCGCTCGCGTTAGGCGCCTGAGCGACGCGTCGCCGACGTCTTCGACGGAGCGCTCGAAGAGCGCGTATGTCTCGAGATCACACACCACTGGTCGTGCGATGCGGCGACGGCGCCACTCCGAGTCTCGTGCCCAGCGTTCGTATGTGACGTCGAGTAGTTCGTCCAGGCCCAGCGCGCCCGCACCGGCGCACAGGTGCACCGTCCTTCCAGCGGCGTCCTCGCGAAGAGCGAGCCGAGCGATCGCATCGGCAACGTAGGACGTCGTCACGACATCGACAGAGGACTCTACGACACCGGGCATCATCGCAGCGAGTCCTTCGTGATAGAGACGCAGCGCACGATGTACCGCGTTCACCTGAGTGATTCGCCCATTCGAATCGTCGCAAACAACGGTGCTCGGGCGCAGAATCACCCAGTTGGACGCGTGCTCTCTCACCAGTGCTTCGGCCTCATGTTTCGATTGCTCGTATGCGTTCACCCAGCTCGTCGTTTCGATCGCATCCTCGGCGATCAGGCCCGTGCGGCGTCCAGCGACGAAAGCCGTGCTGACGTACGCCACATGTATGGGCAAAGCGCAGTCGCTCGCGAGCTCGAGCACCCGCTCGGTGCCGAAGGTGTTCACGGCACGGGCTCGCTCGAGCGGGGCGGAAAACGTCGTGTCTGCGGCGAGATGAATGATTGCCGACACGTCGCGCTGGACTGCGGCGCGGTCACTAGGCGCAAGCCCGAGCGCGTCCGCTCGCAAATCGCCAGTCAGCGGTACGATCTGGGAATCGGCGACAAGAGCACGCGGATCGCGCACTAGCGCGTAGACGCGTAGTCGTGGGTCGGCGCCGAGCAACCGCCTCAACACCTCGCGACCCAGAAGCCCCGTCGCGCCCGTAATGAAGATTGAACGTTGCGCGCGCATCGTCATGCCTCCAGCGCGAGTGCGGTCCAGTGCGCGCCGTAGCCGTATGCGAAGAGCAACAGGCGGTCACCGGATCGTACACTACCGTCGTCGATAGCGTCGCGCAGGTTGATGAAGTTGTCACCGGCGAGCGTGTGCCCGATCCTGGCTACATTGCGACACCAGAGCCGTGCGCGCGCAATGCCGGTGAGGCCGAGGAGAATCTCCCAGCTCCGGACGCTCACGTTGTGCGGCACGACCAGCGAGACGTCGTTAGGCGCCCAGCCGGCGCGCCGCAGCGCCTGGGCAATCACGTAGGCAGCCGTGGGGAAGTACGACGCGACGATCTCGTTCGGCATCGCATCGGCGTCCCAGTAATAGCCTTTGGTTGTTTGCGCCGAAGCAACGATGCGATTGCGGTCGACGCCGGCGTCGACGAGCACCGCGCACGCCGCGTCAGCGGTGCAGTTATAGAGTGCCTCGCGCCCGGCGTCTTCCGGAAAGAACTCGGACGACACGCACAGCACGCGCCGCGAGTCCCCCGCCAGAATGATCGCGCGCGCCATGCGCACGGCGGCGAAGAGCGAGGTGCAGGCGAGCTGGTCGAGCGCGACGGTCGACGCGCAGGCGAGGCCGAGGTCGAACTGAAGGCGCGTCGAGGGATAACGGAAGCGCCGCGTCGTCGCAATGTTGTCGGCCGCGCCGCCAGCAGTGCCGGCTGGCGAGAATGCAACCGAGGGCGTTCCGCAGTAGATGAGCGTATCGACACTCTCGGGCTCGACGCGCTGCTCATCGAGCAACGCCGCCGCCGCCGTAAGCGCAAGTGCGTACGGTGTCTCCTCTTCGGCGACGCACACCTCGGCGAAACCGAATTGCTCGAGGAGCTCGGGCTCACTCCGGAGCTGGCCGAGTGTTGCGAGCTCACTCAACACGCGCCGCACGGCGGGGAGCGCGTAAGCGACGCCGCGAATGCCGATCGCCTCGCTCATCGTGCCTCATCGTCGACAGTGACGACGGCCGCGATCAGATCAGGCCGGGTCGCGAGCCGCACTCGCCGAGCGCGCGCGCGAATCCAGCATCCCTCGACCCAGGCGCCGGCAAGGGTGTCGGTGCCGTGAAAGAACGCGAGTTGCACCGACCTGAACGCGAGCGCTTGCGAGAGGCCGAGTGCTTTCCAGAGGGCTTCTTTGAGAACCCAGAACAGCGTCACACCGAGATGTCTTGCATGCGCAAGCTCGCTCGGTGCGAGAAAGTATCGATGGTGCTCGGCGTCGATGCCGCAGGCGCGCTCGACATCGACGCCGATGCGCGTCGAGTGGTTGGCAGCGACAGCGATTGCCATTCCGTCGGCGTGCGCAATGGAGAGAACGAGCGGTGCAAGCGTCCATCGTTCGACGTCGTCCAGCACGAGACACCGCGGCGCGCTACCAGGCTGCGGTTCGAGCTCGATGCGATGCATGGGTAGTGTCGCACCGAGTACCGCGCCGATCGCGCGCTTGCCAGCCAACCGACCGGCGAGCCATTCGCGTTGCCGCGCCTGGTGAGGGAGCCGGTCGTGGTCGAGCCGTTCGCGCCGCGTGAGCGCGCGTAGCGACGCAGTGTCACTGGTCGCGATCGCGAGCGAGTATGGCGCGCTCGGCTTTCGAGTGGCGTTCGGCATTCCTGACCCTCGGTTGGGGACAGTGCAGAATGCCGATTGGGCCCGTCTAGTCTAATCCGGCGAGTGACGTAGTCAGGGGCGTCGTCTTACGTAGATCTGCCACTCGGGCGGGCAGTCGAGAAGGGGCCCTAGATCCTTCGCTGCGTTGAGGATGACAAGGCTGACTACGAGCTCCCCAAGACTCTCGCCGGATCCGCCTTCCCCGCGCGACGCGCCGGACCTACGCTAGCCGCTACCGCGACCAACCCTGTCACCACCACCACCGCCGCGAACGTCCATGGATCCGTCGGCGTCACACCCTGCAGCATCGACGTCATCGCGCGCGTGAATACCAGAGCGACCACGATCCCGATCGCGAGCCCCGCGAGCGCCTGACGAACGCCTGTGCGCAAGCTCAAGCCGATCAGCTCACGCGGCGTAGCGCCTAACGCGGCGCGAATGCCGAACTCGTGTTCGCGCGACGTGACGACCTGCGACACGATCCCGAAGATCCCGATCGCGGACAAGGCGAGCGCCAACACGCCGAACAGCCCCAGCGCGCCCATCGCGAAGCGCGGACCGCCGATCGCTGCATTCACGATATCGCGCATCGTTCGAACTTCAGAGATTGGGAGCCGCGGGTCGAGCTGCTTCACGATCCCTCGAACTGATGCGACGAGCGTCGCTGGATCGCCGTCCGTCCGCACGACAAGGCTCATGCTTCGACGGGTGCTCCCCGGCGCCACCGCGAACTGTGCAAGCGTCGCATAAAACTCAGGCTTCACCTTGCCGACGAGCGAGTTGTGGTGCACGTCGTCGACGACGCCGACGATCGTGTACCGCTTCGTCGTGTCGGCGCCGCCAATTCGCACGCGCGTGCCGATTGCGTGTCGGCCCGGAAGATACTGCCGCGTGAATGTCCGATTGACGATCATTGCCAGGGGAGCC
>DATBBP010000432.1:0-4871 GCA_036270935.1 Gemmatimonadaceae bacterium | reverse complement strand
GCGGTGCGAGGAAGATAGAGAAGCATGGGCGAACCGCAAAGTAGTGTGACACTCGAGCGGCGTGTGAGACGTGCGCTACCGCAATCAGGAAGCGTCGTCCTCGCTGTCTCAGGTGGACTGGATTCGATGGTTTTGCTGGATCTGGCTGCCACCGTTGGCCGCCGCCGCCGGTGCGTGCTGATGGTCGCGACGTTCGATCACGCGTCGGGGACGCATAGCTCGCGGGCGGCCGCGTTTGTCGCGAGATCAGCGCTCGACTACGGCATGCCGGTCGTCGTTGGACGCGCGGATCACGTCGTGCGAAGCGAAGCGGCGTGGCGCGCCGCGCGCTGGCAGTTCCTACGATCAATTGCAGCCGGGACGCATGCGAGGATCGTAACCGCGCACACTCGCGACGATCAGGTCGAGACGGTTCTGATGCGCGCGATGCGTGAAGCGGGCGCGCGAGGGTTGGCCGGACTTCGAGCGCCCTCCGACGTACTTCGTCCATTGATCGACGTGCGGCGCACCGACCTCGAGGCGTACGCCAAAGCGCGCGGACTAACGTGGATCGACGATCCCACGAACCTAAGGTCAGCATATCTTCGCAATCGCATTCGACGCGACCTGCTCCCAGCGCTCGTTCGGGCGCGTCCGGACTTTGACGCGGAATTGATCGAGGTCGGCGAGCGAGCGGCTGCATGGCGACGAGATCTGGCCGCGATGGTCGAGCGCATGGTGCCGTTCGACGTGAACCAGCGCGAAAACGGCGCGCGACAATTGGATGTCAGCGCGGAGGAATTGATGAAATACTCAAGCGCCTCGCTTCGGATCATCTTGCCGGAGCTCGCCTCCCGAGCCGGTGTCACTCTCGATCGGCGCGGAACACAGCGCGCGGCGGAGCTCATTGAATCAGGAAGAGTGGGTCGTCGTATCCAGCTCTCGGGTGGTTGGGAGCTCATTCGGTCACGCACGCAGTTCGAGTTGCGGGCGACGACCGCAACCGAGGCTTCACAGGAAACCATTCGCCCGCTCGCACCGCCGATGACCTGGGACCGATGGGCTTTTGCTCAGGTTGAGTCGACGTCTTCGCGGGATGCTTGGTGCTTCGCGATACCGAGCGTGAACGCACTTTCCATCCGGGCTTGGCGGCCTGGCGACAAGTTGACAATTCGTCAGGGCGAGCGCCTCGTTGCGCGGAAGGTGAAGTACTTTTTATCTGATGCCGGTATCTCCGGACACATCCGTGCGAGGTGGCCCGTAGTTCTCGCCGGGAACGAGATCGTCTGGATTCCTGGTGTTCGCCGCAGCGACGCGGCAACCGTACGGTCCGGTGGGCCGGTTGTGATGTACGCCTGTGACTATCTCGATCGCCGATCCTAGACTATCCGGTCGCGTGGTGCGCCGGATTGTGTTCAATCAGCAGCAAATCGCGACACGCGTGCGCGAGATGGGCGATGAGATCGCCCAAGCGTATCCAGATGGAGATCTGCTCGTCCTCGGCCTATTGAAGGGGAGCTTTATATTTCTCAGTGATCTGGTGCGGGAAATCCGGCGGCCGCTTCAGATCGATTTCCTCGTTGCGGCGAGTTACGGAGACTCGACAGAGTCGAGCGGTACCGTAAAGCTCGTTTATGATCCGGAAACCGAATTGGGGGGTAAGCATATTCTCCTGGTGGAAGACATCGTCGACACTGGGCGAACCCTGAACCGATTGATGGACCTTCTTCAGGCACGGAAACCGCATTCTGTCGAGATCTGCGCGCTACTGCACAAGCATGTAGCGGCTGAGCTCCGGTACCCGACTCGCTTTGTTGGGTTTGACGCGCCGAACGAGTTCTTGGTCGGATACGGGTTGGATCACGCGGAAAATTTCCGTCACCTTCCGTACATAGCGAGCTTGCAGTAGATGCCAGCAACTAATCCTCCGAAACAGCCCAAGAAGGACGTGAACTGGGGCCGTCTGTCGAAGACGCTCTCGTTCTGGCTCCTCATCCTGCTCATTCCGGTTGCTCTGATCCAGTTGTCGGGCGCCCGCTCTGATCAGGCTCCGCTCATCAGCTACACGCAGTACAAGTCCGAGCTCGACCGGGACAACATCCGCAAGGTCAAGATCCAAGCGGGAAAGAACGTCTCGGGCGACTTCAAGACGCCAATCCCCTATGACGGACGCAACGTGCCGCGGTTCAACGTGCGTCTGCCGATGGAGAACGCGCAGGCGGAGGTCGACAGCCTTACCAAGCACAGCGTCGTCATCGAGGCTGAGGATGCTCGGCCATCGATCACAGCGTACATCGTGAATTTCCTGCCCTGGTTGCTGCTGATCGGGTTTTACCTGTTCCTCTTCCGGCAGATGCAAGCGGGCGGGGCGAAGGCCTTCTCGTTCGGCAAGTCGAAGGCGAAGCTGCTCACCGGCGATACGCCCAAGGTGACCTTCGCTGACGTTGCGGGCGCCGACGAAGCGAAGCAGGAGCTTCAGGAGATCATCGAATTCCTCCGCGACCCGCAGAAGTTCACCAAGCTAGGCGGCCGTCTGCCTAAAGGCGCCCTTCTGGTTGGTCCGCCGGGCACGGGCAAAACGCTGCTGGCGCGCGCAGTCGCCGGCGAAGCCGGCCGTCCGTTCTTCTCGATGTCGGGGTCGGATTTCGTCGAGATGTTCGTGGGCGTCGGTGCTTCCAGAGTGCGAGACCTTTTCGAACAAGGAAAGGCCCATGCTCCGTGCATCATCTTTATCGATGAAATCGATGCCGTCGGCCGTCACCGCGGCGCAGGGCTGGGCGGCGGTCACGACGAGCGTGAGCAAACGTTGAATCAGCTTCTCGTCGAGATGGACGGCTTCGAGTCCAACGACGGCGTCATTCTTATCGCCGCCACCAATCGCCCGGACGTACTGGACCCTGCGCTCTTGAGACCGGGTCGCTTCGATCGTCAGATCGTTGTCGACGCACCCGATCTCAAGGGGCGCGAGGGCATCCTCAAGGTGCATTTGCGCAACAAGCCGATCGCTGACGACGTGGACATCACGACGGTCGCGCGCGGCACGCCAGGCATGGCTGGGGCCGACCTCGCGAATCTTGTCAACGAGTCCGCGTTGTTGGCCGTCCGTCGCAACCACGATCGCATCTACATGATGGATCTGGAGGACGCGAAGGACAAAGTGATGCTGGGCGTCGAGCGCAAGTCCATGGTCATGAAGGAGGACGAGCGTCGCCTAACGGCGTACCACGAGGCGGGCCACGCGATCTGTGCGATGAAGGTGGCGGGGAACGACCCGCTGCACAAAGTCACGATCGTCCCGCGCGGACGCGCACTCGGCTTGGCGTTCACGCTGCCAGAAGACGATCGCGTGTCCATCACGCGCCAGCAGCTCGAGGCCCGACTGGTAATGAGCTATGGCGGCCGCACCGCCGAAGAGTTGATATTCGGCCGAGATCGCGTGACGACGGGTGCTGCGAGCGATATCCAACAGGCGACGGCGATTGCGCGACGCTACGTAACGCAGTGGGGCTTGTCAGACGCGATCGGTCCGGTGCTCGTTGGTGACAATGAGCAGGAGCTCTTCCTCGGTCGGGAGATCCAGCATCGGCGCGAGGTGTCGGAGCAGACGGCGCAGCTCGTCGATCAGGAAGTGAAGCGCGTGATCGGGGAGGCGTACGACCGGGCGAAGCATACGCTCGAACAGAATCTGGAACTGCTGCACGCCGTTGCCGCGGCACTGCTTGAGCGAGAGACGCTGACGCGCGAAGACATCGGGATTCTCGCCAAGGGCGGGAAGCTTCCGGCTCGTGTCAGCGGTGCCGCGCCTGGCGGTTCGCCGACGCCGACGCCAACGCCGGCATTGGAGCCGCGTCGGACGCCGCCGTTCCTGGGGGGGCCGGAACCATCACCTGCGTGATAATCGGGGCGCGAGGTGCGGGGTGCAGTTTGCTCCCGCATCCCACGCTCCGCATCCCGCAGAGAGTGAGGAGCAATTATTCGCAAGGCGACCGGATGGCGGGCGAAGGACAGGTCGCTTTCGCTCGACCGCCCACTGGTTATGGGCATCCTGAACGTGACCCCCGACAGTTTCAGCGACGGGGGTCGCTTTTTTTCGCTCGACGCGGCGCTGGTACAAGCGCATCGCCTCGCGCAGGAAGGCGCCGACATCATCGATGTGGGAGGAGAATCGACACGGCCACAAGGCGCAAAGCCGGTCGATAGTGACGAAGAAAGACGTCGGGTGATCCCCGTGATCGAGGCAATCGCGAAAGCGCTTCCCGAGACGGCGCTCTCCGTCGACACGGTGAAGTCGGACGTGGCTCGGGCCGCGCTCGATGTTGGCGCACAGATTGTGAATGATGTGTCGGGCTTCCGCCTGGACCCCCGCATGGGCGAGATTTGCGCGGCAGCTGGCGCCGGTGTAGTGCTGATGCATTCCCGAGGCAGCGTAAGCGAGATGAGCACGTACGCGCATGCGAACTACGATGACGTGGTGGACCAAGTCCTGGCGGAGTTGCGCGAGAGCGTGACCTCGGCAGGTAGCGCCGGCATTGCGGAGGAGTGCATCGCCGTCGATCCGGGAATCGGATTCGCGAAGCGTGGTGAGCACTCGTTGAGCATGTTGGCGTCGCTGCCGGAGCTCGTCGGGTGGGGATATCCGGTCGTCGTCGGTGTCTCGCGGAAGCGATTCCTGGCTGAGATCGCTGGCGTCGAAGAGCCAAATGAGCGCGTGTACGGAACGGTCGGCGCCAATGTCGCGGCGTTCGAGCGCGGCGCTCGAATTTTTCGCGTCCACGACGTCGCGGCGAGTCGTCAGGCGCTCGACGTCGCGTGGGCAATCGCGCGGCATGATCGCGCCGGTACGAGGTCATGAGCGTTCTCGAACAGCTTCGTCTGCTCAGCGTCGGCTGGCG
>DATBBP010000431.1:0-6483 GCA_036270935.1 Gemmatimonadaceae bacterium | reverse complement strand
AGCCGAGATCACGAGAGTACCACCCGTCGTCGCCGATCCCGACGACGCACCTTCTCGATCACCGCAACCTACCAGAGTGCTGCACAGAATCAGGAGGAGGAGTCTCGTGCGCATGAGCTAGTGGGGAGGGAACGAGGTGCGTCCAAGGAGCCGGGGCAGTGGGGATGAGAAGCAGACGTGCGTCAACGCAGCCAAGTCCAGCGGTCGTCAAGATAGTGAGCTTGCAGCGCTTGCGCGTGCTCCAACAATGCGGGCCCGACGTCGATCTCGACTGCGTGTGGATCTTCGTTCTCGCGCACCGCGTCGAACAATGCTCGCGCCATGTCGCGGTCGGTCGGCGGGCAGTGGAGCACTTCGCGCAGCGTCGCGGGCCTGGGGATCGGGTCCCCCGGATCGATCAGAAGCGAGGATAGATGCAACTGATCGTCGTCCACGAGTATTGAGCCGTGCTGAAGGAGGGCACCCTTGCTGCGCCACTGTGCACTGCCAACGAGCTTACGTCCAAACACCGTGATCTCGCCAACCGATGGATGATGATAGCAGGGAACCAACCCGGGATTCGATCCTTCGAGGCGGTCAGTGCGATGCCGGGTCTTCTCCACGCGACCTGCGACCTGGACTCCACCAACGCCCAAGGCGCGTAGACCAGCGATCAAGAGACGATTGATGCGAGCGTACGATTCGCGGAGATCGCCGGCATCGTCCAGCGGCGCGGCAACGGCGTACGTGATCTCTCGGTGGTGCAGAATGGCGCGGCCACCCGTCGGCCGCCGCACGACGTCGATATGCTGCTCGCGGAGACGCGAGAGGTCGTAGCCACCGAGTGCTCGCTGATTGCGACCGAAGGACAGAGTCGGCGAGCTCCACGAATAGACGCGCAGCACCCAAACATCGGCCTCGCGCGCGTAGCGCATCAAGGCTTCGTCGAGCGCCATGTTGTATGCGCCGCGAGCGGGTGGAGTGAGCATCAGACGCCACATCGGAGGCGATAGATCCAAGTGCGGGCGGAAAAACGAATTTGCTTGACTCTTTCCTTAGATTCCAAGCGCTGATCGATACCGAACGATATACGAGACATTGGAATCGGCCGCTTGGGCGGGCGCACCATATCCAGGACGTATCCAGAGAATAGTAGAGGCGCGGTCGCGCCTCGTGAGGGTTGCTAATGATTACCAAGCAGTCCACGAAATCCGGCGAAGCGCACATGGACAGTGGCAGCTTCATTCCTCGCCACATCGGCCCTTCGGATGCCGAGCAGCGCGACATGCTGCAAGTGCTCGGCTTCGACTCGCTCGATGCGCTAATTCAGGCGACGATACCTGCTTCGATCCGACTGCGCTCGCCGTTGGCTATTCATGGCGGCTTGAGCGAGTACGAGGCGCTTGGCACGCTGCGTCGTATCGCCACGAAGAACCAGGTCTACCGCTCGTACCTGGGCCTTGGCTACAACGACTGCATAACGCCGCCGGTGATCCAGCGAAACGTGCTCGAGAATCCGGGATGGTACACAGCGTACACGCCGTATCAGGCGGAGATCGCGCAGGGACGTCTCGAAGCGTTGCTGAACTTCCAGACGATGGTCATGGATCTCACGAGCTTCGAGATCGCGAATGCGTCGTTGCTGGACGAGGGCACAGCGGCGGCCGAGGCGATGGCGATGGCGTTCGCGGCGCGAGGGAAGGGTGGCAAAGAGCTCTTCTTTGTCGCCGACAACTGCCATCCTCAAACAATCGACGTCGTTCGTACGCGGGCGCACGCGCGTGGCCTGGAGATCGTTGTCGGAGATTTTAAAGACTATCAATTCGGCGTGAACGTCTTCGGCGCACTGGTCCAGTACCCTGCGACTGACGGTGCTGTCGAAGACTATCGGGATTTCTGCGAGCGCGCGCATGCGGCGAACGCACTCGTCGTCTCCGCGGCGGACATCATGAGCCTGGCGTTGCTCGCGCCTCCCGGTGAATGGGGCGCGGACGTTTGCGTCGGCAGCTCGCAGCGATTTGGCGTGCCCGTTGGCTTCGGCGGGCCGCACGCGGCGTTTTTCGCGACGCGTGACGAATTCAAGCGAATCTTGCCAGGCCGCATCATCGGCGTGTCTCGAGACGCGGATGGAAAGCCGGCGCTGCGTATGGCGCTTCAGACGCGCGAACAGCACATCCGACGGGAAAAGGCGACGAGCAACGTCTGCACGGCGCAGGTATTGTTGGCCGTTATCTCCAGCATGTACGCGGTCTATCACGGGCCGCAGGGCGTTCGCTGGATCTCGCGCCGCATCCACCGGCACGCGGCAATTCTCGCCGCCGGCGTCGAAGAGCTTGGTTACGAGCTTGTTCATCAAGATTTCTTCGATACGCTGCGCATTCGAGTTGCGGCAAAGAAGGGAGCGAGCGCCGAGTCGATCGTCGGCGCCGCCCGCGAACGTCGCATCAACCTCCGTGTGCTCGATGGCGATGTGGTCGTCGCCATGGACGAAACGGTCACATTCGACGACCTCGCCGAACTCCTCGAGGTATTCGCGTTAGGCAGCGCTGCGCCTCGTCCTGCAGCGTTGGCCCCCAATGTCGATGACCGCTACGACGAGCGGTTTGCGCGCACGAGCTCGTACCTCACGCATCCGGTCTTCAACACGCATCACTCCGAGACGGAGATGCTGCGGTACCTGCACCAGCTCGAGGCGAAGGATCTCTCACTCACGACCTCGATGATCCCGCTGGGCTCGTGCACGATGAAGCTGAACGCGACGGCGGAGATGTATCCGATCTCGTGGCCGGAGTTCGGTCGCCTGCATCCATTCGCGCCGAGCGATCAAACGCGTGGCTATCAGGAGATGTTCCAGAATCTCGAGCGCGCGCTCGCCGAGATCACCGGTTTCGCTGGTGTTTCACTGCAACCGAACGCCGGGTCGCAGGGCGAATTCGCCGGACTGCTCGTCATTCGCGGCTATCACGCCTCACGCGGCGAGACGCATCGCGATGTCTGCCTCATCCCGCAGTCCGCTCATGGAACCAATCCGGCGAGTGCGGTGATGGCGGGAATGCGGGTTATCGTCGTGAAGACGGCCGAGAACGGGAACATCGACGTTGCCGATCTCGAGGCCAAGGCCAAGGCGAATGGCGAGAAGCTTTCGGCATTGATGGTCACGTATCCATCGACGCACGGTGTGTTCGAGGAGTCGATTCGCGACGTCTGCCGCATTGTTCACGAGAACGGCGGGCAGGTGTACTTCGATGGCGCGAACATGAACGCGATGGTCGGGCTGGCGCGCCCCGCGGACATCGGCGCGGACGTCTGTCATTTGAACTTGCACAAGACGTTTTGTATCCCGCACGGTGGTGGTGGACCCGGAATGGGGCCAATCGGGGTTGCGAAGCATCTCGTTCCGTTCTTACCGGGGAATCCGGAAGTGAAAGTCGGTGGCTCCGAAACCGTCGGTGCGGTGTCGGCGGCGCCGTGGGGAAGCGCGAGCATCCTCCCGATTTCGATGATGTACATCGACATGATGGGTGGAGATGGTCTGACCCTGGCGACCAAAGTCGCGATTTTAAATGCGAACTACATCGCGAAACGACTGGAAGAACACTATCCAGTGCTGTACAAGGGACAGAACGGAATGATCGCCCACGAGTGCATCATCGATCCGCGTCCGCTCAAGGGCTCCTCAGGCGTCGATGTGGAGGATATCGCGAAGCGCTTGATGGACTATGGCTTCCACGCGCCGACGGTGTCATTCCCGGTCGCGGGAACGCTGATGATCGAGCCCACGGAGAGCGAGTCGAAGGCGGAGCTCGATCGTTTCTGCGACGCGCTGATTCAGATTCGCGAAGAGATTCGCGAGATCGAGCTCGGCATCGCCGATCGAAGTGATAATGTTCTAAAGAACGCACCGCATCCAATGACGCGCGTTGTCAGCGATACGTGGTCACACGCGTACAGCCGAGAGCGTGCGGCATTCCCCGCGGCATGGACCCGGTCGAGCAAGTTCTGGCCGTCGGTTGGACGAGTGGAGAGCGCGTACGGTGACCGAAATCTCGTATGCTCCTGCTTGCCGACGGACGCGTATGCGGACGTGGTCGCTGAGGCCGAGTCTTGAGGCTTGCCACTCGCCACTACTCGCCCAGTCTCGTCGCGTACTCGGCGGCGCCGAGCAGCTCGTCGCGCTCGCCAGGATTGCGGAGGCGGACTTTGATCATCCAGCCGTCGGTGTAAGGAGAGGTATTGACCAGCGCTGGCTCTTTGTCGAGCCGGTCGTTGACTTCGACCACCTCGCCGCTGACCGGCGCGTAGAGCTCCGAGACGGCTTTCACTGCCTCGACAGTGCCGAAGACATCGTGCTTTCCGAAGGTGCTTCCGATCTGCGGAAGCTCAATGAAAACGATGTCTCCCAGCTCGCCTTGCGCGTAGTCGGTGATGCCGACGGCGAAGACGTTTTCCTCTTCCGTAGGCTTTACGTACTCGTGCTCCTCGGTGTAGAGGAGATCTTTCGGGATATCTGACACTTGGATTTTAGGGGTTGCGGGCGGAGTCTAGGCGCGCAGGGTGGCCCGGGCAAGTCCGCCTTTCACGCGGTTTCCGCCGCTGCACTCACGCTACTAAACGCAAACCTCCGACTCCTGCAGCAGCTGCGCCCATACCTCGGCGACTTGCTGCTCGAGCGCGTTCAGCGTGCTCGCATTCTCGAGAATGAAGTCGGCGCCAGCGCGCTTGAGCTCTGCGGGCATCTGGGCGGCGATCATGTCCATCGCCTCGGTCTCGCGCAGGCCACGATCTCGTACGAGCCGCTCGAGGCGCAGCGGCCGCGGCGCGTCGACGAGGATGATACGGTCAAAGCGTGGCGCCATATGCTTCTCGAAAAGCAAGGGGATGTCGCACACGACAATCCGATCGCCGCGCTGTCGTCCCTCGTCGAGCAAACGCTGACGCAGGGCTTCGACCTCGGGGTGAACGATCTCGTTCAACTCCTCGAGCTGCTTCGCATCGCTGAACACCGTACGGCGGAGTGCGGAGCGGTCCAACTGCCTGTCCGGTCCAACGATCGACGTTCCCCAGCGCTCAACGATCTTTTCGTAGGCAGGAGTGCCGAACTCGACAGCTCGCCGGGCGAGGACGTCGGCATCGATGATTGTCGCGCCTCGCTCAGACAGGAGCTGCGCAACCGTCGATTTTCCGCTGCCAATGTTCCCTGTCAAACCGATTACCAGCATGTCTCATCCCCTCCGCCACCACGATGACCCCAACACCGACTGCGCCAAGGTAGGTTTTATGCGCCCACGCGTCAACGCCGCGGCCGGTTAGGGGAACGGGCGGCGGCGCCGCGTCGATTCATAACGCATCAGTCGAACCGAGGGAAATAACAGTGACGAAGGACTCGTCCATCAATCGCCGGGCAAAGCCACCGGCCACTCCTATGGAGCAGCGCCATGGCCTCGACGGGCGCCGCACCACCGAGCCTGCCGGCGACGAAGGCTGGGATCTCGATCCCGGAGAAGTGAGCGCCGAATACGCCTCCATGGTCGCACGGCAGCTGGCCCTCCTCGGCGAAGACCCGAGTCGCGAAGGACTCCTCAAGACGCCAGCGCGAGTCGCTAACGCCATGGCGTGGCTAACGCGCGGCTACGACGAGCGCGTCGAGGAAGTCGTCGGCGATGCCCTCTTCGAGGAAGAACATCGGAACATGGTGATGGTGCGCGACATCGAGCTGTACAGCCTCTGCGAGCACCACATGCTACCGTTCTTCGGGAAGGCCCATGTCGCCTACATCCCAAATGGGCGCATCGTGGGTCTGTCGAAGCTACCGCGAATCGTGGAGATATTCGCTCGACGGCTGCAGGTGCAAGAGCGGCTCACCGAGCAGATTGCCGGGGCGATCCAACAGGTTCTCGAGCCGACCGGCGTCGGCGTTGTGATCGAGGCGTATCACCTGTGCATGATGATGCGCGGTGTCGAGAAGCAGAACTCGAAGACAATAACGAGCGCCGTGCGCGGCTCGTTCCGCGACGACGCGCGAACGCGCGCTGAGTTCCTGTACTTGGCGCACGGGCGAGACGTGTTCGCCCCATGAGGGGCTAATAGTGCCTGGGGCTAGGGGTGGGCGAGTTCCCCGGCCCCTATTCCCCTAGCCCCAGCCCCTTCGAGCACCAACTGCTCCTCGTCTTTTCGCGGCACCGAATGACACGACCGGCACCTCGCTTCGTATGTCTCCGCACTACCCACCATGATCGTCGGCGAGTCGTAGCGGGCAGGCCGGCCACCGATGAGTCGCTGATTCCGACTCGCCAGATTACCGCATTGCACGCAGATCGCATGCAGCTTGTCCACGACCTCGGCGATCGCGAGGAGCTGAGGCATCGCGCCGAACGGCTCGCCGCGAAAGTCGGTGTCCGTCCCGGCGGCGATGACGCGAATGCCGCGATCGGCGAGCGACGTCGCAAGCGACACGATCGAGGGATCGAGAAACTGTGCCTCGTCGATCGCCACGACTTGTGTATC
>DATBBP010000430.1:0-1781 GCA_036270935.1 Gemmatimonadaceae bacterium | reverse complement strand
CATCCCACGGGGGGCCTCACTGGAGCAGCAGTCGCACCTTCCCGACGTGCCGGTTGGCCTGCCCTCTGCGCTCCTCGAACGGCGACCGGACGTCCAACAGGCCGAAGAGTTGTTGATCGCGGCCAATGCGAACATCGGTGTCGCCAAGGCGGCCTATTTTCCGCAGATCTCGCTGACAGGAGCCGGTGGGTTACAGAGCGCCGCCCTGTCGTCTCTGTTCACGACCCCGGCGGGTCTCTGGTTTGTCGGCGCCGGGCTGACGCAGCCGATCTTCAATGCCGGTCGCACGCGATCGCGAGTGGCGTTATCGAAGGCGCACCAGCCGGAAGCGGTGCAGGCCTACCAGCACACGATCCAGGAGTCGCTGCGTGAGGTGTCGGACGCGCTTGTCGGCTATCGCCAAGCCCGCGAGTTTCGAGAGCAGCAGCAGTTGCTCAATCGCGCGGCGACGGACGCGCGGCGTCTGGCGGACATCCGGTACCGCGGCGGCGCCACGAGCTATCTGGAAGTGCTGGACAGCGACAGTCGCATGTTCTCGGCGGAGCTGGGGGTCACGCAGGCCGAGCTCAGCGAGTTGCTGTCCTTCGTACAGATTTATCGGGCGCTCGGAGGCGGCTGGCAACGGTAAGTACGTCCTGCCTGAGTTCTCAGCGCGGACAACCATGGCGCTTGGAAGAGGTTCACATGCCCTTCAGGTCCCCGGTAGTCGTCTTACTCGTTCAGGTCGATGTTGGCAGCCGAGAGCTGTATGCGGCGTTTCTCCGCTGCCACGGGTTTCTGCCCATTTCGGTCAGGACCGCGAGCGAGGGGCTGACCGTTGCGCCGCACGCTGACGTCATCGTCACAGAAACGCTGCTTCCTGGTCGCATAGACGGCATCGAATTAATTGCGCGACTGAAAAGCGGTGAACGGACAAGGACCATTCCGGTCATTGTGTTAACGGTGTGCGCGTGGCCGGCCGAGCGCGAGCGCGCCGAACAGGCTGGCTGCGACGTGTTTCTGGCACAGCCGTGCCTGCCGGATGCATTGTTGCGAGAAGTGCATCGTGTTCTTGCACCGTCGCATTCGCGCGACGTGCATGACACGGCGACCACAGGGAACCTTCCGAACGAGGCGGCTAACTCTCGTCGGCTCGCTGCAGATCCGACGCGGTTGAAGCGTAGATGAGTCGACATGTTGCGGGCTGAAACGCACGCCACCGATTGACTTCAGCTCATTCGCGCCGAGTATCTCGAGGTCCCCGGTCTAAGTCTGACGAGGGAACAAGCACAGCGCCTGTGGGGCCTCGACCCGGTCACAGTGGAGGCGCTTCTCACGGCGCTCGTCGATGTCAAATCTCTTCGATGCAAACGCCACAAGGCCTACGTGCGCGCAGATGCGGACTGATGCGGGGTCTCCGCGCTTTCCGACACGCGCTTAGTGCTTAAAGGAGTTGCGGGAGCGAAACGCCCGAAGCATGCACGGTTCCTCGAACTTCTTGAAACGATCGTTCTTCTGTTGGTTTTCTCGAATTTCAGTCGAGTGCTCGGCGAAGGTCTAGTTGCTGTCCGTTCCCATCGATGCGTATGGAAGAACATCGAGATGTACGGGAGCAAGTGAATCGGCGAACTGTGTCACGTGCCCCCCGAAACCCTGGGGCAACGCCGTTATTTACCGGGACACGCCGAAGTAGATCGTTGTTCGTGAAGTTCTTGATCGGGAGTGCGTTGGAGCGTTTCGGTGTGCGTCAGCACGCGCGAACGGAACCAATTTCCAAGCGTGCGCCTTCAACCACTCGGCCA
>DATBBP010000429.1:0-4933 GCA_036270935.1 Gemmatimonadaceae bacterium | reverse complement strand
GAGTGGCGAGTGGCGAGTGATGCGTAGGAATGTTGCGCTGCTCTCTCAGTTCCATCGAACATAGCAGAGAGGCAGGGAAGGCATCATCGACGGAGTTCGTCCATCACCTTTCCTACTCGCGCGGGTCCGTCTAGGAAGAGGACGGCCACTGTGCCACTCGCGACTCGCCACTCAACCCTGTGCTTCCTCCTCCAACACTTTCATCGCAACCGCAACCAATCTCTCCAATTCCTCGTCGGACGCTTTGGGCAAGAGGGTCTCCGCCCACATGTGATCCTCGCTCGTCGCATAACGATCCAGCAGGCGACGGATAAACCCGATCATCGCGATGCGTTGCATCTCCGAACGCCGCTGGACCTCCGTTGCTCCCTTTTGCGACCGCATCAACGTCTCGAAGCGGTGCGCATTGCGGAGCGCCTTGGCCGTGAGCGACGCGACCACCTGACAGAAATGCACGTCCGCGTCCGAGAACGGGTCGGCGTCACGCTCGGTGCGAAGGAAAATTGCGCCGATCACGGCGCCCTGCCATTGAATCGGCACCACCACAATCGACCGCACGTTGCGCGTGTCGAGCGCGGATTTGATCGAGCGGAGCATCGGATCGCTCGTCGCATCCGGAATGAACACCGTCTCCTTCGACTCGAAGGCGCGCTTCAACTCCGGATATCGATTGAGATCGACGACGAGATTGCGAATTGTCGGATCTTCGTAGCTCGCGACGAGCCGCACCTCGTCCTTCTCGCCCGCGAGGAAGATCGCGCACCGATCCAGGCCGAAGGCATCGCCGAGCTTGCGAGCAATGCTCTGCAGAATGTCGACGAAGTGCAGGGACGAAGAGATTTCCTGCAGGATGTCGACGACGGCGACGAGATGGTCGCGCTCGCGCTGCAACTCGGCGACGCGGCTTCTCAGCCGCGCCACCTCATCGTCATGGCCGAAGGTCGCTTCCGACGTCGGCGACCCCGAACTGATCACCGATCGGTCGCTCCCGCTCGCCGCTTTGCCGCCCGCTCCCATCCCTGTCGAGTTGCTCTGATTCATGCTCCGCGATGTGCGCGTTGAATGCGTCGCTGTCGAAACGGATCACGCGATCGCGACCCGTCTCTTTGGCAACGTAGAGCGCGTCGTCAGCCGCGCGAACCAGTCCGTCGCAACTCGCGATCCGGGGATGGGGCCATCCGGCGACGCCGAAGCTCGCCGTCCGCTGGATCGTGCCGCCGTCGAACGTGAATGTACGCGACTCGACCTCTTTCCGCACCCGCTCGGCGAACGTCACCGCCGCGTCGAGCACCGTTCCCGGCAGCAGTAGCATGAACTCTTCACCGCCGTAGCGCCCAACGCGATCTACCTTCTCGCGCGCCTCGTTCTTTAGAATCCGAGCGAACTGTTTCAGAACGGCGTCTCCTGCTTGATGTCCATACGTGTCGTTCACGACCTTGAATCGGTCGAGATCGCACATCACGCACGACAGCGGCTCCGACAGTCGCTTCGCATGCGCGAACATTGCGTCGAGCTGCTGCTCGAGATGACGCCGATTGTCGAGCCCCGTGAGCCCGTCGGTCTGCGACATGTAGCGGAGACGCTCATTCGCCTCGAGCAGCTGACGCTCGCGTTCTTCGAGCTCTTCCTGAAGCCGCTTGATACGCAGCATCGAACGCAGCCGCGCCTTGAGCTCCGGAAACTCGATCGGCTTCGTTATGTAGTCGTCCGCGCCCGCCTCGAGTCCTTCGACCTTGTCTTCGGTCGTGTCGAGAGCGGTCTGCATGATGATCGGAATGAACGGCAGGTTCGTGTTCGACTTCACACGCCGCGCGACTTCCATTCCGTCGATGTGCGGCATCATGACGTCGAGGAGAATCAGATCCGGCGGTTCCGCCTCGACCTTCTCCAGCGCCTGCCCTCCATCCATTGCCGACTCGGTCGTGTAGCCCCACGACTCGAGCCGCGCGCGCAACAACTCGATGTTGTCTTCGTGATCGTCGACGATCAGGATGCGCGCGGGAGTTTCCAGCTCATCGGCCATTGTCCTTCCCGAGGAAGCGCTGCACCTCGGCGACCACGGCGCGTGGCTCGCACGGCTTTGCCAGATACCCGTCACAACCGACTTCCATCGCTTTCTCGCGATCGGACGCGAGGGCGTGTGCCGTGAGAGCGATAATTGGAATCTGCCGAGTCTCCGGATCGTGCTTGAGAACTTGGGTCGCTTCCCATCCGTCGATGATGGGAATCGAAATGTCCATGAGAATCAGGTCCGGCTTTTCCGATCGAGCCTTCGCAATTCCTTCCTCACCATTCAGCGCCTCCGTGACTGAGTAGCCGAAGTGACGCAGGATCGTGGAATAGACGATGCGGTTGTCTTCGTTGTCTTCAACCAGCAGTACCGTCTTGCCGTTCGTGGACATGAGTCTCCTCACACGCCGTCTCTGGCCAGCGCGATGGAGTGGGATCAGAGTGGCGTGCGGCGGTGCGTAATGGACGCGGTAGCCGGTGGATACCGGAAACCTGTCGTCCTGCTCGCAAGTTTCTTACCACATAATAGGAGCTGCGGTCGATGTCTTATGCTGGGAAGGATTCTCGCTCCAGGCGCGCGTCAAGCGTCGGCATCGATTCACCTATCGCGGCACGTGCTCGCGGCCGGTCGGGGTCGCGCGTCGAGCGCGAGCTTCCCATCACGTCGCGTGGCGCCACTCGACCATACCTACAGGCAGCCCAGGAAGCCCAGGAGCTCGACTGGCAGCACATCGTCATCTTCGCCGCTGGGGCACTGCTCGGTGCCGCCCTCGGCGCGGGAGCCGCTTTGCTCTTGGCGCCCCAGAGCGGTGCGGAAACGCGACATGACCTGGCGCGCCGCGGACGTCACATGCGCGCCCGCACCGCAACTGCATGGGACGACCTTCGGCATGAACTTCGTTATGCGGCGCGCACCGGCCGACGCAAGCTGGGCCGCAAGTTCACCGGTGCGCTACGCCGCCGGCGCGAGCGCCACGAGCTTCACAACGGCCACCTTGTGGATGATTAGTGCAGCGCTCGAAGGCGCTCTTCGGCCAGCTGCTTATACCGCGGATCGTTATAATCGGCGATAGGCAGCTTCGCGATCCCCTCGTACTGCTCGCGCGCCTTCGCCGCTTCGTCGTGATCAGCGTAGACGCCGGCAAGATCGAGACGGTGCGTAATTCGATTGGGCTCTAGCGCGACCGCGCGCTCGAGGTACCGCTGAGCGTTTTCCCAGCTCGCCTCGCCCAGCACGCCGCCCCCAAGCAGATTTCTCGCCGCCCATCGCTCGAATCCGCTCAGTCGCATGATCTCCGCGTTCCACATTCCGAGGACGTGGAGCGCGCCAGCGTTCAAGGAATCGAGACGAAGCGCTTCGTGCACCTCGTCGTGAACGACGCCCGCGTACTTCACTTTGTCGCGCTTTCCCTTCGAGAGGGCGACGCGGCCCAATGCTTTCGCGAGGGCGAAGTGTGCATTCGCGGAGCTTGGATTTGCCTTTACCGCGAGGCGCCCCAGCTGCTCTCCGTGCGCGTAGTAGCTCTGGCGCTCGGCGTCATTGAACTCGCCGAGATCGATTGCCGCGTTCGACGCCTTCCACAGCGCCTCCACGCTCGACGAGTCCGCGGCGACCGCGGCTTCGTAATATCGCAACGCGGCAACGAGATTCCGCGCCGTGTACTCCTTGTCGCCAAGCGCGATTTGTTCGGTTGCGCTTTGTCCCGCAGCTACTCTCGTGATGAGGAGCATTGCGGTCGTGATCGTCGCGCGTATGCTCATGCGGATGCTCATTCCAAAAGCTCCCTGATGCGTGAGAAAGACCGTCCAGCGCCAAGCCGGCGCCAACGTAGGCGTACCCCGAAGACCGGTCAATGCTCGCGCAACGGCTGATCGAGCGAAAGCGCGACGGTGGTCGGCTCGAGCCGGGTGAGTGGCGCGCCCTAACGCTAGCCTACACGGCCGGCCACATCCCCGACTACCAGATGGCCGCGTTCCTCATGGCGTGCTTCATACGCGGACTCGATCGCGAGGAGACGGCGGCGCTCACCGAAGCGATGCTCGGCAGTGGCGAACGATTGGTGCTCGCGGATCTCGGCGTCGCGCGCGTGGACAAGCATTCGACGGGCGGCGTCGGCGACAAGGTATCGCTGGTGCTGGCGCCGCTCATCGCCTCACTCGGTGTCGCCGTCCCGATGATGTCCGGACGTGGCCTCGGCCACACCGGCGGCACACTGGATAAGCTCGAATCGATTCCTGGATTCCGCACGAGCCTAACGCTGACGGAGGCGCGAACGCAGATCGAGACGCTCTATTGCGCACTGATCGGCCAGACCAGAGAGATCGCTCCGGCGGATCGAAAAATGTATGCCTTGCGAGACGCGACCGGTACGGTCGAGTCGATTCCGCTTATCGCCGCGTCGATCATGAGCAAGAAGCTCGCGGAGGATCTCACGGGACTCGTGGTCGACATCAAGCGAGGCAGCGGGTCGTTTCTGCCAGGCCTCGATCGCGACCTCGAGCTCGCAGACGCCATGATCCGGCTCGGCGCCGATCACGATTGTCCGGTGGTCGCCCTCATCACCGCCATGGATCGGCCGCTCGGCCGCGCTTGTGGCAACGCGCTCGAAGTGGAGGAGGCGATACACACTCTCAAGGGCGAAGGTCCGCCCGATCTCCTCGAGATCACCTACGCGCTCGGCGTTGAGATGTTGCTCATCGCTGGCGCAGCAATGACATCTGATGACGCTCGTCGGCAAATGGAGAAAGCGATCGGAACCGGAAAATCTGCCGAGCACTTTCAGAAGATCATCGAGGCTCAGGGCGGTAATCCTGGCGTCGTTGAGGATCCGGCAGTGCTACCGCAGGCAGCCGAGTGTGAGCTGTTCAGCGCGCCGAGGAGGGGATTCGTCGCGCGCGTCGAGCCGAAAGCGATCGGCCGCGG
>DATBBP010000428.1:0-2152 GCA_036270935.1 Gemmatimonadaceae bacterium | reverse complement strand
AGACGGTGTAGCGCGCCGGTTTGTCACCCTTCGCTTCGCTCGCGATGTCATCATCCTGCTCCTCCGGCGGCGCGTCGGCAACGATGATCTCCTCGGTGCGCTCCGGATAAGCAGCGATCACGGCGACGCCGCTCTCGACGCCGCCCTGCCGAATCGGAGAGAAGAAGTGCAGCTGGATGAATCGTTCGGCAGGAAGGCGGGCGGCAATGGCGACGAGAAAGCGCTCGCGCGTCGTTTCGAGAAAACGCGTCACGGCGCTCCCACTGCCGTACGGGGGTCGCTCGCTCGCACGCTCGTTATGCCGCGCGCGTCGAGCTCGCGCTCGACGTACAGCCGCAGAATGTGCATGAAGTCCTGAGCATTGGTCACCACGCCGAACGCCTGGTGGGTTCCACGATCCTTCAGCTTGGAGACGACGAACTCCGACGAGTCGACGCAGATCGTTGGCAGCTCGCGCATCGCCCCGTTAGGCTCAGTGACGAATGCAGGCAGCATGTTGCCGGTCGCGATCGCGTGCAGCGCCGTCGCGATCAGAATCGCCATCGTCGCCTTCGTCGTGTGGCGCTTCATCGCGTCCTGACCGGCGATCGAATCCGTGATCACCTCCGGCAGCGGCCCATCGTCGCGGATCGAGCCCGTGAGGACGTAGGGTACGCTGTGCGTGACACACGAATACATGATTCCATCTTTGATAATCCCCTGTTCCACTGCTTTGGCGATCGATCCGGCCGCACGCACTCGGTTAATCGCTCGCATATGCAGGCCGTGCCCGCCCGTCGTCGCCTCTCCCGTGCGCGTCATCCCCAGCGTCGTGCCGAAGATCGATGCCTCGATGTCGTGCACCGCCACGGCGTTGCCAGCGAGCAACGCGCCCACGAAGCCGTTCGCGATGAACCAGCTCATATCATTCCGCGCGCGCGAATGCACCAGGGCGGGACCGGTGACCCAGATCGGATAGCCGCCGCGCTCCCGCTCATCGACGAGCAGCTGCGCCATGACCGCGTAATCGATCGGCTTTTCGCGCGAGACCTCGGAGGTCATGAACTTGAACTCGCCCTCGGCTTCGTCTCCCTGGAAGGCGGCGGAGTGAACAAGTATGCCCTCCGACGCGTCTTCGGCCACGCCGACGGCGACGAGCTCACTCTTACGAACGCGCCGCGCCTCCTTCACCCACACCGTTCCGTCGCGATCGAGGACGAGCGCGGAGTCCATGCGGGGCTCGCGGGGGATGCGCCACTCGCCGTTGACGCGAACGTAGGTCGGCAAATTCGTCGTCGAGAAAAATCCCTCGGGAAGGACGCCATCCGCAGGAGCGGCAACGAATTTGGCGTCGGGAGCCGCGGCGAGCTCCGGGCGTTTGAAGTCGGGCGGGGAGAATGGCACGGTCAAAAGATAAGAGTGGGATGCCCGTTTTGGGATTTGCGGTGCAGGGCATCTGACCCGGACGCATAGCGAGTCGTCTCGTGTCATTGACGCCCATAATCCACCGCCACAGCTTGCTTTCGACCCTTCCTCTTGGTTTCCGTGAGAATTCAAAAGGTGATCTTCGGCGCGACGCTCTGCATCGCCGCCGCGGCAACTGGCGCGTGCAACGGCGACTCACATAGTCCGAAAGTCAACCCTACATCGATCAGCATAAGCGTCGTCGGCACGCCAACGTTCAGCGTTGGAGAATCGACCGACGGCTTTCCGCTCGCGAACTGTTCCATCTCATTGATCGCGCAGGTCACCGGCGCGAAGTCGGTCGCCTGGAGCGGGGCCACGTTCTACTGGTACGCCGGGTTCGATCGGACAAAGTTGCAAGACTCCGCCGTGGCGTCGGGATCGGATGTCGCATCGAGCTGGGATAACGCGGCCATCGATTCCCTCGGGGTAGGCCAGGGCGGCTGGTACGTTTCGTACGGACTTCCCTTCGATCTCGAGATCGTCTTTCGCTACACGACTGCCTCATCGACTGAGGTTCATTCCGTTCGCACGTCACGCATGACGTGCGGCCCCGCCGTGCCCCAGGGGAGCGTCGCTCCGCCATCGATCGCGCAACTCGCGTTCGTTCAGCAGCGATCTCAGTGGCAGCCGAGCGACACGATGTGGGTGCAGTTCCAGGCATCGAGCGCGTCTGGGCTCTGGCTGACGTACGCGGACGTCTCGGGGG
>DATBBP010000427.1:0-2425 GCA_036270935.1 Gemmatimonadaceae bacterium | reverse complement strand
GAAGCGATGCAATATCCCGTGCTCAAGATCAAGCTCGGGAGCGATCGCGACGAGGAGATCATTCGTGCGGTGCGTCGTGCGGCGCCGACCAAAACGCTTCGCGTTGATGCGAATGCCGCGTGGACACCCAAGCGCGCGCTGCGGATGATCGAGCTCCTCGCGGAGCTTGGTGTGGAATTCGTCGAGCAGCCGCTGCCTTCACACGATCTCGATGGGCTGCGCTTCGTGCGCGAACGTTCGGAGTTGCCAATCATCGCCGACGAGTCCTGTGTCGTTGCGACGGATGTGGCGAAGCTCGCTGGTGTCGTCGACGGAATCAACATCAAGCTCTCGAAGTGTGGCGGCCCTCGTGAAGCGTTGCGTATGATCGCGACGGCGCGAGCGCTAGGAATGACGGTGATGTGCGGCTGCATGATCGAGTCGAGCCTGGGCATCACGACCGCCGCGCATTTTTCACCCCTCCTCGACCACGCCGACTTCGACGGCGCTGCTCTCCTAGCCGACGACCCTTACGAGGGTGCTACGATCGAGCGTGGCCAGATCCGCATCCCCGCTGGGCCAGGACTTGGGGTGACGCGAAGGGCAATGGTTGCCGCGTAGCGGGTCGCGGGGCCACCGAGATTGGCTGTTTGCTGAGTCCGCGCAGCTTCTCGCATCCCACATCCCACATCCCACATCCCGCATCCCGCACCCCGCTATCTTGCGCAATGCTCGTCGACGTCGCGCTGCCGCTGCCGCTCTTTCGGACGTTCACGTACGCGGTAGAGGGCCGAGGCGAGCCGCTCGACGCGGGCATGCGCGTGCTCGTTCCCTTTCGCAATCGGAAGGAGATCGGGATCGTCGTTGGCGAAGGGATCGCGCGCGACGGCATCACACCGAAGCCTGTCGTCGCCGTTCCAGACGATGCACCGGTGCTCGACGCGGCGATGCTCTCGCTCTGCCGCTGGATTGCGCAATACTATGTGGTTCCTCTCGGCGTCGCCCTGAAGTGCGCGCTCCCCGCTGCGTTGAGTGGCGCGGATGATCCGGTTCCCACGCAGAAACAGCGCCGCGTGGCGCGCATCGTTCGTGATCTGCCGTCGCTGCTCCACCGCGACAATCTCTTCGCGCGCGCACCACAGCAGCGCACGCTCTTCGAGCTCATCGAGTCGTTAGGTGGACGCGTCGCCGTCGAGCACCTCGTCGACCGGCTCACCTTCTCGCCCTCGGTGCTCAAGGGGCTCGTCGCGCGCCGCGTCGTCGTGATCGAGCACGAAGTCGTCGCTCGGGACCCGTTCTCATCGCGCTCGGCGCCTCCGGCGCGAGCACTCGTTCCATCGGTTGCGCAACACGACGCGATCGAGGCCCTGCGCGCCGGGAGAGCCGGGGAGACTTTTCTCCTGCACGGAATAACGGGCAGCGGCAAGACGCTTGTCTATATCGAGCTGCTGCGCACGATCGTCGACCAGCGCGGGCAGAGCGCGATCGTTCTGGTTCCCGAGATCGCGCTCACGCCGCAGACGGTGGATCGATTTCGAGGCGCGTTCGGTGACCGCGTCGCCGTGCTCCACAGCGCGCTGAGCGACGGCGAGCGGTACGACGCGTGGCTCGCGCTCAAGCGTGGCGAGAAGCGAATCGCTGTCGGCGCGCGCTCGGCGATCTTCGCGCCGCTTGCGAATCTGGGGGCGATCATCGTCGACGAGGAGCACGAGTCGAGCTACAAGCAGGGTGAAGCACCACGCTATCACGCGCGTGAGGTCGCGATCGTACGGGCGCGCACGGAAGGCGCGATCGTCGTTCTCGGGAGCGCGACGCCGAGTCTGGAGAGCTGGTTGAACGCGTCGACCGGAAAGTATCGACTCCTCGAGCTTCCCGATCGTGTCGGCGGTGGACGATTGCCGAAGATCGACGTCGTCGACATTCGTGCTGCCCAGAAGCCCGTCACGGAGCACGGCGAGCCTAACGATTCGTTCCGTAGGGTGATTAGCGAGGAGCTCGAGCTCGCGCTCGGAGCGCGCCTCCAACGCCAGGAACAGAGTATTCTCCTCCTGAATCGCCGCGGGTACGCGGCATTCATCCAATGCGGCGACTGTGGTGACGTCGCCGCGTGCCCGCATTGCTCGATCAGCCTAACGTATCATCGTACGCCGGAGCGGCTGGTCTGTCACTATTGTCAACATGCTGAGCCGCCTCGCGCCAAGTGCGCACACTGCGGCGGCAGCATGCTGCGACAGCGCGGATTGGGGACCCAGCAGGTTGAGCGGCTGCTCGCCGAGCGCTTTCCGGCCGCGAAGATCGCGCGCATGGATGTGGACACAACGAGCGGCAAGTGGGCGCACGCGGAGATTCTCGATCGCGTCGCGCGTCGCGAGGTCGACGTGCTCCTGGGCACACAGATGATCGCGAAGGGACTCGACTTCCCGAACGTGACGCTCGTCGGTGTCGT
>DATBBP010000426.1:0-9846 GCA_036270935.1 Gemmatimonadaceae bacterium | reverse complement strand
GCGGTGCGCAGCTGCTCGCGCAACCGCTCGTGGCCATGCAGTTCGACAAGAGGCATTGATACGGATAGTGTCTGTTCGCGAGCTGAAGATTAGACGGAGCGGAGCGCCGCGACCAGCATAACGTCAATCGGTCTGCCGACTGGAGATTCCATGAGTCACCTCCTTCCCTTGAGCTTCCTGCTTGTCGCGGCACTCGCGACCACGGCGCACAGTCAACGTGCGCGGGCACGCGATCTCGGCGTAAAGCCGGGCGTGTTTTCAACGGGACGCAACAATGCCATCACCGATGTCGCCGGCGTGCGCGTCGGTCATGCGACGCTAGTGCAAGGCGATTCGATCAGAACCGGCGTCACCGCCATCGTGCCTCACGAGGGGAATCTCTTCCTCGAGCGCGTGCCGGCCGCCCTGCATGTCGGAAACGGATTCGGCAAGCTGCTCGGTGCAACGCAGCTGAACGAGCTCGGCGAACTGGAGACTCCAATCCTTCTCACCTGCACGCTGTGCGTTTGGAACGCGGCAGACGCGCTGGTCGCTTGGATGCTCGAGCAACCCGGAATGGAGGAGGTGCGTTCCATCAATCCCGTGGTGGCCGAGACGAACGATGGAACGCTGAACGCGATTCGTTCGCGGCCGATCGGCGCGAAAGAAGTTCGGTCGGCGCTTGCCGCGGCGTCGTCGGGGCCGGTCGCGGAGGGGAGTGTGGGCGCCGGCACCGGTACGATTGCATTTGGATGGAAGGGCGGAATCGGCACCAGCTCGAGAGTGCTCCCAGCAGCGCTTGGTGGATGGACAGTCGGGGTTCTCGTACAGAGCAACTTCGGTGGAATTCTGCAGGTGCTGGGTGCGCCGGTCGGACGCGAGCTCGGGCAATACGCGTTCAAGCGCGACGTACAGACTGCGGGAGAGCGAGGCGATGGCTCGATCGTGATGGTCGTCGCGACAGATGCGCCACTGTCGGATCGAAACCTGCGCCGGCTCGCGGCGCGCGCGATTATGGGACTCAGCCGTACCGGCTCGTCGGCCGCTAATGGGTCGGGAGATTACGTGATCGCGTTCTCGACGAATACCAAGGTTCGGCGCGCGTTCAATGCCCAGCGCCTAACGACTGAGGAGCTTGCCAATGAGCAGATGTCGGGCCTGTTCGAAGGCGCCGTCGAGGCGACGGAGGAGGCGATTTACAATTCTCTCTTCGAGGCGACAACGGTGAGCGGGAGCGGGCATACCGCCGAGGCAATTCCGTTGGACAAAGTACGCCAGGTGCTGGCTAAGTATCGCGTATCGGACCGTTGAGCGCGCTGCGGGAGGCATGCTTCGTGACATAAACGCTCACGGACTTCTGCAGCGAGGCAGCCATGGGTGGAAAGCGTCCTGACCAGCACAGCATCGATCCGGCCGAATCCGGCGCGACGGACTACAAGTGGGGTGAAGGTCACGAAGATCGCAGCATGATTGAAGAACAGAAGCAGAAGCTGCAGTCCAATCCACACGATCAGCCGATGATCCCGAGCAAGGGAGTCAACCCGGCTCTTCGCGAGCTGCGGGAGCAGAAGCGAATGAAGGTGGATCCGGCGGAAGACCAAGATTAGGCCATCTGAGCCGGGGCAGGAGAGATTTCTTTGCGGGCCCTAGCTTTGCAATACAAAGTACTTGCTTGTACCGCAACCACAGTCTACCATTCAGCCCATGCCGCCGGTAATTCCCCTCCGACCGCCGCGCTCGACTCCTCCCGAGATGCAAGAGCGCGCCATGGACAACCTCCGCTACATCCGCCAGACGATGGAGCGCGCTGGTACGTTCACCGCGGTTTCCGGTTGGGGGGAGGTTGTTATCGGCTGCACGGCGATTGCGGCTGCCCTCATCGCCTCCCGTCTGAGCCGTTCGGGTTGGGTCATCACCTGGCTCGTGGAGGCAGCCCTTGCAGCCGCCGTTGCAATTCTGTTCATGGCGGCGAAGGCACGCGCGGCAGGTATGCCGCTTCTCACGGGGCCAGTTCGCAAGCTCATACTCAGCTTCTCGCCGCCGATGCTCGTCGGCGTCCTGCTGACAGCCGTGTTTGTGAACCGTGGTCTCGAATCGCTGTTGCCTGGCAGCTGGATGCTGCTCTACGGGACCGGCGTCGTCACCGCAGGCACGTACTCGGTGTCGATCGTTCCCGTCATGGGCACTGCGTTCATGCTCCTTGGCGCGTGGACGTTGTTCGCGCCCGCGGCGTGGGCGACGGCTCTCATGGTCGCCGGCTTCGGTGGCCTACACATCATTTTCGGAACCTTGATCGCGCGGAGGTACGGTGGCTAAGCACGGCGCAGTCCCGGATGACCGTGGCGAGGGCGCCGCGGGTGCGGGTGGAAGTGGTGGCGATCACCGCCGCGGCGACGGAAGATCACGCGCCGCGGCCCCGACCCCGCTCCGTACCGTGCGTGGAAAGGCCAAGGTCGAGGGGCCGTTGGCGCTCGATCGACTCATTCACGAACGCATTCGGCTCGGTATCCTGAGCGCGCTCGCCGCGACGGACGCGGTCAGCTTCAACGACCTCAAGAAGCTCCTGGAAACGACGGACGGCAACTTGAGCGTGCACGCCCGGAAGTTGGAGGAGGCGAATTACATCGCCTGCACCAAGTCTTTCGAGAACCGGATGCCGAAAACGGAGTATTCAATCACGCCCGCCGGACGCCGCGCGTTCGAGCGGTACCTCGATCACATGGAGGCGCTCATTCGTGCCGCGCGTGAGCGCTGAGCGTCTACTATCGGAAATGACATGTCGCGGAATACAGCGGTGACGCTTTCTGCCACGTCGGGCATTCACGTCGGGATCATCATGGACGGCAATGGCCGGTGGGCCGCTTCGCGCGGCCTACCGCGAACCGCTGGCCATACTGCTGGTGTGCGGGCAGCGCGGAGCATCGTCGAGGCGGGGGTGCGCGCCGGCATCGGCACATTGACGCTCTACGCGTTCTCGTCCGACAACTGGAGCCGTCCGACGCCCGAAGTCACGGCGCTCATGCGCCTGCTTCGTCGGTCGCTGCACACCGAATCGAAGCGGTGCCTCGCGAACGGCGTCCGCCTGACGATTGTCGGTCGACGCGACCGGCTGCCGGCCCCATTGCGCGCGGCGATCGCGGATGCCGAGGCGCTCACGGCGCGTTGCCGGAATCTGCACTTGCGTGTGGCGATCGACTACTCGTCGCGAGACGGCATCCTTCGCGCCGCTGAGCGTTATGCACAGCAAGTCGTTAGGGGTGTCGCCCCCGAGTCGCTCACGCGCGAGCATTTTGGTGAATTGCTCTCGGAGGTGCACCATGATCCTCGCCCCGTGCGCGATGTCGACCTCCTGATTCGCACGGGAGGCGAGCAGCGTTTGAGCGACTTCATGCTCTGGGAGTGCGCGTACGCGGAGCTGTACTTCACGCAAGCGATGTGGCCGCAGTTTGGCGAGGAGGAACTGCGCGAAGCGCTTCGGGTATTCGAGTCTCGTGAACGCCGCTTTGGTGGGGTGCCGGCGCAAGCAGCGAGCTGAAACACTCAGCGGGACCATATGGGTCTCGCGTCGGTCATTCTACTCTGGCACTGTTGCGCCGGTCAGTGAAGATTCGGTCGCATGAATCGAGTCTCCTCACCACCGGCGATGACGCCCGGCGTAAAGCGCGGGCACACGGTCGAGAAGTTGCTTCCGCTCACCGGACGCGGTGCCGAGCTCACCATGCTCTCCGCTTCCTTGCAGAACGCCGACAACGGGCACGGCGGCACGGTCATCCTCACCGGCGAGAGCGGAATTGGGAAAACGCGCTTGGCGAACGCGGTCGCCGAACAAGCGACGAAACGCGGATTCTCGCTCGCGCTCGGCCGCGCTTACCCCGTCGAAGCCGGAGTGCCGTACGCGGTAATCTCGGACGCGCTGCTGCCTCTCCTTCGACAGATCGATCCGTCGATGCTCTCATTGTTGACGCGCGGCGGCAATGCGGAGCTCGTGCAGCTCTTTCCAGCACTCGCGACGGGCGACGCGCCGGTCCGCGGCAGTGGTGTTCGTGGTGACCCTTCCGAGCTGCGCGCACGTCTTCTCTGGAACTTTACACAGTTCTTATCTCGCTTTGCCGCAAAACGGCCGCTGCTGCTCGTGCTCGAGAATCTCCAGTGGGCGGACAGCTCTTCGCTCGAGCTCATACACTTCACCGCGCGACAGATTCCGAACGATCGCATTCTGATCGTCGGCACGTACAACGACGCCGACTCGCGGTCCGCGAGCGTTTCCGTGCTCCGGAGCATCGAATCATCCCTCGCCGAGCTGGGCGTCGCGCAAGCGATGCACATGGCGCCGCTGGATGTCGCGTCGACGCGTGATCTCGTACAAGAGGTGTTAGGCGCGCCCGCGGCAACTGAGTTGGCGGAGGCGATTCACCAGCGTACGCGCGGAAATCCATTGTTCGTCGAAGAGACGGCGAAAGCGTTGGCCGAAGAGATGACGTTAGGCGGAGAGCGCACGCCAACGCTACAAGATCTCCTCGACCTCAAGCTGCCGCGCACGATTCGGGATGTCGTCATCGCGCGATTGGGTCAGCTCTCGGGCGAAGCTCGGCGCCTCGCGGATCTCGCCGCCGTGATTGGAACGCGCTCGTCGCACGACGCACTCGCATTCGTGAGCCAGCTGCCCCAGGATGCGCTCCTCGCTGCGCTCGACGAGCTTCGCGTCGCTCGGGTCATTGACGAACATACCGAGAACGGAGAGATCGTTTACGACTTCACGCATCCGCTGTTGCAGGAGGCATTGTACGCGGAGCTTGGCCTCGCTCGCGCGCGTTCGTTGCACGCAGTGGTCGCGGAGTCGCTCGAGGCATTTTATGGCACCGCATCCAAAGCGCACGTCGACGAGCTCGCGTTCCATTACTTGCGCGCCGACGCTCGTCGTCTCGCCGAAAAGGCCGTGCAGTACCTCCATGCGGCGGGCATGGACGCGATGGCAAAACACGCCAATCGCGAGGCGGCGAATTACCTCGCTGCCGCCTTGGAGCAGCTCGAGCGAATGGGGGTTAGCGAAGACGAGCGCTCGATCGCGGTCGCGCACGATCTCGCTCGCGCTCGCCAACGGCTCGGCGAGTATCCGGCCGCGCTCGCGCTCTGGCGTCGCGCGGCGGACGATGCCGAGAAACGCGGCTTGCATTCCAGGCTGGCAACGATTCGCCGCAACATGGGGATGGTGTCGTATTGGAGCGGCCGTCATGAAGAGGCGCTGTTGCATTACGACGCCGCTATCGCCGCGGCGATCGCAGCGGGCGAGCCGGCGGTCGAGGCGCGCACGCTGGTCGCGAAGGGGATGTGCCTGCAGGGGCTCGGGCGGCGAGACGAATCAGAACGCGTGGTGCATCTCGCGCTGGATATCGCGGAACGGTTAGGCGACGCCGCGCTCCTCGCGCGAGTTCACCGCGCGCTACTCCTCCTGTACGTGTGGACCGGGCCGCCGCAGCTCGCGCGCAAGCACGGCGCGCGGGCGATCGTGCTCGCCGAGCAATCGGGGCAACGGGGCGTGGAGTGGTCGGCGCACTGGGCGCTGGCGATGCTTGGGGGCTTGACGGCGAGCGTCGAGGACATCTCCCATCACCTCGGGGAGGCGCAGCGCCTGGCCGACGAGCTTCGGTCGCCGCTCCTTCGGGCCTGGACGGCGGAAGTCACGATCGAGTACTACGCGGGCATCGGCGAATGGGAAAAGGCCGTGTCGCTCGCCGAGCATACGTTGGCAGTGGCTCGCTCGTTAGGTCAAAGCACGCTGATTCCGCGGCTGCTCGTATGGCTGGCGCTCTTGTACTTCGGCCGCGGGAATGTCGAAGGCGGCAAAGCGTGCGTCGATGAGGCGTGGGAGCTGTCCGGGGCCGGTGGGGAAACAACCCGTGGCGACGTTCACTCCATCGTCCCGGCGCACACGGCGCGAGCCGCATATTACCTAACGATGCAGGATTACGAGAGCGCGATTCGCATTGGCGAGCGCGGCCTCGAGATTGCCGACGCGTCGGGTTATGTCGTATGGGCCGTGCATCGCCTCATGCCCGTGATCGCCGAGGCCGCACTCTGGAAAAGCGAGATGAAGCGCGCACTGCGCATTGGGCAACGCTTGCGCCGCGATGCCGGGCGTCTCGATCACCGGCTCGGTCTTGCGTGGGCGGACGCATCCGAAGCGCTCGCCGAGCTCCTACAGGGCAACAAGTCGCGATCGGTCGAGATGCTGCGCACTGTCGCTGAACAGCTGGAGGCGATTCCCTACGTGCCCGATGCGGCGCGCGTGCGACGACAGTTGGCGCGCGCACTTGCCGAGACGGGTGACCGGGAGGGAGCAACGCGCGAGCTTCGGCGCGCGCACGAGGTGTTCGCTCGGCTCGGCGCGGAGCCGGAGCTCAAGGCGACGCGCGAGCAGATGCGGGAGCTGGGTGCGCGGCCTCCGGTGCGTTCGCACGCCGAAGGAGCGGCGGGCCTGACGGGTCGAGAGCTGGAGATCGTGCGTCTGGTCGCGGACCGGCGCTCGAATAAGGAGATCGGTGCGACGCTCGACATATCTGCGCGGACTGTCAGCACGCATCTCTCGAACATTTTCACCAAGCTTGGTGTGACGTCGCGCGGCGAGCTCGCGGACTACGCGCGAACGTCAGGGCTATTAAACGATACGTGAGAGAAGCAGTACTTCGCTCCTCCCACGCATCGCCGACATACCGCGCCCCCACAGCACGGCAGCCGACTGCTCGCTTCGCTCGCAGCCGGCTGCCGTGCTGCGGGCCTGGCTCGCTCGCGCTCGCCAGAAGTCGATTTGATGTCGCGCGCCCGTTGGGCGCGCTCCTGGTCCTCTCTCCTTGACGGCACCCACCTAACACCTAACACGTGTCTACCGTCTACCGTCTACCGTCTACCGTCTACCGTCTACCGTCTAGCACCTTATGGTTCTTACCCCTTCAACAGCCTAACGTTGCCGGAGCCACTTTCGATGCGGATCTGACCACGGCCGTCGCCGATCTTGCCGACGACGTGACGCTTCTCGAAGCGCGTCACTTGCACGGCGAAGTCAGTGTCGATGCCGCCGCTGCCCGTCTCGATGTCCACGTTCGCGTTGAGTGACTCGGGCAGCCGCACCGTGACGCCACCCGAGCCCGCGTCGACTTTCAACTGCTCGACGCTCGTCAGCAATTCCAGCTCGGTGCCGCCGCTTCCCGCATCGACGTCGACGCGGCTGGCGCGCACGCGCTCGAGTCGCACACCGCCCGAGCCAACGTCGGCCTTCAAGTCGCCGACGTCGATGTCGCGGCCCTGGATGGATCCAGAGCCCGTGTCCATGCGCAAGGTCTGTCCGCGCACGCCGGCAATCGTCACCGAACCGGAGCCCGTGTCGAGATTGACATCTCCCTGCGCATCCGTAAGAGAGACGCTACCCGAGCCAGTGCTGAGCGAGAGGCTGCCACGCGTACGCTCGGCAGTGATCGTCGCGGCGTGAACGTTAACGGCAAGGTCGGCGTCGACCGTCGTTATGCGTGCCTCACCGACGGCATTGTTAACGACGATGCGCTGGCCGCGCGGCACGATCACCCGTAGATCGGCCCACGCCTCGAGGCCCGAGCCAGACGCGCTGACCTCGACGCGGTTGCGCTCACGGCCCGATGACCCGCGCGAGTGCTCATCTCCCCACGTACCGTCGTCTCGCACGCTGATCGTCGTGTGATCGCGGCGATCGAGCTCCGGGTAGACCACGCGGTCCGATGGGTACATCACACGCAACGCCTCACGATCGCCGATCGTGCCTTGCTCGACGCGGAGCTCACGTGCATCGCGACCACCGCGCGTGATCTCGACGATCACGTCCGATCCACTTCCGGATTCGACTCGCAACCGGCCGGCGATGTTGTAAATCGCGACGATGTCACCGGAGAGAGTGCGCCGCTCCGACTGCGCAGCGAGCGGCGAATTGACATACGCAATCGCTGTTGTCGCAGCGAGTGCAGTAAAGAGGGATGATCGAAGAGCGAGCATGGCTCTCGACGTGGGGTGAGTGATGCAGCACCAACGTCGAGTAAGACAGCGGAAGCGTGACGACGGTTGGAAAATCCCGCTCAGTCCACGTTCTCGATCGCCCAGGTCCAGTACACGCAGTCCTCAGCCGTCATGTTCCCGCGTGGGGCGATGCGGGCGTCGTGATATCCGTACTGGCCGATATCGAGGAGATACTGGGCGCGCGAGAGGAGCGTTCCGCGGCAGACGCGATCTTCGGTCGCAGGGCTGTCCAACTCCGCTTGTAGGCGGGCCAGCAACTCGCCTGCAACGTGAGGCGGAATGCGATGCCGCTCCGAAGGGTAGACGAAGCCGAACAGTATCAGGTTGAGCAAGAGCATCTGCCACTGCCGCTCGAAGCGCTGCATCAGACGCGCCCAATCGATGGCTTCGGCGCACGAGCGAAGGATGTGCATGATGTCGGCGCCATCGTATCGCTCGCGCTCCAGAACGAAGGATTTCTGCCAGAGCAGCTCCTCGACGGGCGCGATCTTGACCGGCATGCCGAGCACTTCTGCTTCGACGGCGTGAGTGAACCAATCATCGTCGACGCTGCAAAGGCCGTTGCCGGAGCTGAAGACCAGATCGACGTGATCGGTGCCTTGCTTTGCCTTCGCGAGCCAATGCGGAAACGTGATCTGTGTCCAGTAGCCGGCGAGCGCCAAAGACTCGAGTGCTTTTTCGACGTCAGCGCGTCGCACGAAGAGGTCGAAATCCTTCGTTTCGCGAATAATTCCCGTGTAGTGCAGGATTGCGTGCGAGCCACCAACCAGAAACGGCACCCGCGCGTCGCTCAGCACGTGCAGCGTGCGACGGTAGAACGTATTGGTGTCGCGCCCGGGGTCGTCGAAGGTCAATTGATACGCCATGTACCGGAGTGAAGTGCAATTCCGAGGCTAGACGATACGGGGCTGATCCGCTGGCCCGAATCTGTCGGTAACGGCAGTATCCGAACCTGAGAGGTCGCGATGGCGATGGGGCCCGACGTAGTGCGCGTGGCAGCCGTGAGTGATATCCACTACGCGAAGGATTCACACGGCGCCTTGCAGCCGCTCTTCGCTCAGATCACCGAGAGCGCGGACGTGCTCGTGCTCGCGGGTGATCTCACGGACTACGGGCTCGCGGAGGAAGCGAAGGTGCTGGCGCGCGACCTGACGGCGACGGTACAGGTTCCAGTCGTCGCGGTGCTCGGCAATCACGACTATGAATCGGGGCAGGAAGCGGAGCTTGTGAAGATCATGTCCGACGCCGGCGTGAAGATGCTCGATGGGGATACCTTCGAGACACACGGCGTCGGCTTCGCCGGTGTACGCGGATTCTGTGGGGGCTTTGGTCGCGGTGCGCTTGGCGCTTGGGGAGAGCCGATCATCAAGGAATTCGTTCACGAGGCAATCAACGAAGCGTTGAAGCTCGAGGCCGCGCTCGCACGTCTGCACACCGAGCATCGCATCGCGGTTCTGCATTACGCTCCGATCCGCGAAACCGTGGAGGGAGAGCCGCTCGAGATCTTTCCGTTTCTTGGCTCGAGTCGTCTCGAGGAGCCGTTGACGCGCTTCGATGTCACGGTCGTGTTTCACGGACACGCGCACAAAGGGAAGCCGGAGGGGAAGACGTCCAGGGGTATCCCCGTCTACAACGTGGCGCATCCGGTGCTCAAAGCCTCGTATCCGGATCGTCCGCCATTCCGGCTCTTCGAGGTTCACACCGCAAGCACCGCAGACGAGAGTGGAGTGACCCCCATTGGCGATCGGCGACTCTGGGGACGGCGCAGTACGGACCGACCCGCGACGCACGCTCAGGGCGAGAACCCGTCGCCCAGTTGATCGCCAGCTC
>DATBBP010000425.1:0-1715 GCA_036270935.1 Gemmatimonadaceae bacterium | reverse complement strand
GCCGACGGGATTCGTCGATCTCGACGAGATGACGTCGGGCCTGCAGCCCTCAGACCTCGTGCTCGTCGCCGCGCGGCCGTCGATGGGAAAAACGTCGTTCGTGCTGAACATCGCGCAGCACATCGGCACGCAGACCGAGATGACCGTCGGGTTCTTCAGCCTCGAGATGTCGAAAGAGCAGCTCTTCATGCGCATGCTCACGTCCGAGGCGCGCATTGACGCGCATCGTTTCAGAAGCGGGTACCTGAACGAGAAGGACTACGGGCGCCTGTCGCACGCGCTCGGGACGCTCGCCGAGGCGAGGGTCTTCATCGACGACACGGCGTCGATTGGCGTCCTGGAAATGCGCGCGAAGGCGCGGCGTCTCCAGGCCGAGCACGGCCTGCATCTGCTGATCATCGATTACATTCAGCTGATGCAGGGACGCGGCCGTTTCGAGAGCCGCCAGCAGGAGCTCGCGTCGATTTCGAGGTCGCTCAAGGGACTCGCGAAGGAGCTGAAGATTCCGATCGTTGCCCTGTCGCAGCTCTCACGCGCGCCCGAGACGCGCTCGGAACATCGTCCGCAGCTCTCCGACCTGCGCGAGTCCGGTGCGCTCGAGCAGGATGCCGACCTCGTGATGTTCATCTTCCGTGAGGAGCAGTACCGCAGCGAAGACGGACAGCCCAATCAGGAGGCCGAAGGAGTCGCGGAGATCATCGTCGGGAAGCAGCGCAACGGCCCCACCGGCGTCGTCAAGCTGGCGTTCATCAAGGAGCACACGCGCTTCGAGAACCTGGTGCAAGGGGCGGCGTGAAGTGGGAGATCGGAGGTCGGAGGTCGGATGATTCGACCGACCGTCGCTCGAATTGATCTTCACGCGATCGAGAGAAACTTTCACGCGATCTCCGCCTTCCTCTCTGAACCGTTCCGGCCGCTGCCCTCTGGCGTTCGACCTCCGCGCGCCGCGCGAAGCGCGCCTCGCGTAATCGCCGTCGTCAAGGCGAACGCGTACGGCCACGGGGCAGCGGAAGTCGGGCTCGCGCTCGAACGCGCGGGCGCGGCGATGCTGGCATGCGCCGATATCGAAGAGGGCATCGTCCTTCGCCGTGCCGGCGTTCGGATTCCGATCCTCGTCTTCGGCGCGCTCGGCATCAGCGATCTCGACGGTGTCTTCGAGTTCGGTTTGACGCCCACGATCTCGACACCGTCCGCCGCGCACGCCCTGGCCGACGCCACCGCGACCAGGAGTCAAACCGCGATCGGACGCCTTTCGCCCGTGGATCGGCGACTGCACTGCCATCTGAAAATCGACACCGGCATGAACCGTCTCGGGTTCCGCTACGACAACCTGGCACGGACGCTGCCGGAAATTGCAAGAAGCGAGCACCTCGCGATTGACGCCGTCTACACGCACTTCGCGACGGCGGACGATCCCGAACACCCCGCGTTCGCGCTCCAGCGCGAACGATTCGAACAGGTTCTCACGCAGCTCGCAGCGCTCGGTATCACGCCGGAACACCGGCACGCCGCGAATAGCGCCGCACTGCTGCGGGACGAACGCGTGTGGTACGACTTCGTGCGGCCAGGCCTGCTTCTCTACGGGATCGTCCCGCCGCCGCTCGCCTCGACAGTTCAACTGCGACCTGCCCTGTCACTTCACAGCCGTATCGTCCACGTGAAGGGTATGCGTCCGGGCGAAGGCACCGGCTATGGCTTGAACTACATCGTCCCCG
>DATBBP010000424.1:0-1830 GCA_036270935.1 Gemmatimonadaceae bacterium | reverse complement strand
GAGCCCGGCCGATCTCCCGAGCTTGAGAGAGGCATCCCAACGCGGCCAGATTGTTACTCACCGCAATCGAAGCGCTTGGAGCGGCACTTTATCTCGACGGAGATCTGACGTGATGAACCCAGCAAAAAACACGATTTGCCTCTGGTATGATCGCGACGCCGAAGACGCAGCACGCTTCTACGCCAAGACCTTCCCGGATTCGGCCGTCAGCGCGGTCCACCGTGCACCCGGGGACTTTCCGTCGGGAAAGAAGGGTGATGTGTTGACCGTCGAGTTCACGGTGATCGGCATTCCGTGTCTCGGGCTGAACGGTGGACCTGCGTTCAAGCACAACGAGGCGTTCTCGTTTCAGGTGGCAACCGTGGACCAGGCAGAAACGGACCGCTATTGGAACGCGATCGTCGGCAACGGAGGCGAGGAGAGTGCGTGCGGCTGGTGCAAGGACAGATGGGGATTGTCCTGGCAGATTACGCCGATCGCGCTGACACAGGCGATCGCGGATGCCGATCCGGCTGCTGCCAAGCGCGCGTTCGATGCGATGATGCAGATGAAGAAGATCGACATCGCGACGATCGAGGCGGCACGTCGCGGTGCCAAACATCGGCAGCCTAACGAACGCTGACAGCGAATACGCCCACCTATCGCGCTGCGTTTTTTGCGTCAGCTGCGAGACTCCGCCGCCGCTCGGCGTCTTCCAGCCAGTCGGCCATCTTCTTATCGTGTTTTCCGTAGAGCGCCCAGCCGTATGCCGTGCTGTTCCAGCGGTAGTCCGTGATCGTTAGGTCGATGCCGCGGTCGATGAGGTATTGCATCGACTCGTAGTTGTCCTCGAAGACCAGATGGTGCAGGATGCTCGCCGGCTCGTGGGAATTCCACTTGGTGTTGATGTCCGCGCCATGCGCGAGGAGGAAATCCGCGACGTCGAAGTGCCGATTGATGACGGCAAAGGCGAGCGCGCTGTCGAGCACCCGCTGTACGCTGATCGGACCGAACTGGTGTGCATATTCCTCGACGCGGAACTTCGGCATGTACGGACTCGAAGGGTAGTGACTCTCGACGTCGCCGAGTGCCGGCGCGCCCGACGCGTCGAACCATTGCTTCACTCTCGTCAAGTCGCCGAGGCCGGCCGCGTGCGGTAGATCGTTAGGCAGCGGCCAGATGCGCGTGAGCAGCGGCAGCAGATGTGTGTGCGCATACGTGAATGCGATCTCGATCGCTTGCGATGGCGGCGGCTGTGTACGGAGCAGGGCTGGGCCAAGATCGAGAAGGGCTACGATGAATGCTTCCCGATCGTTTAGCGCTGCGTCAACGATGAGCTTTTGCTGAAAGTCCAGGTACTCCTCGGCAAGGAGCCAGGGCTCTCGCTGTAATACGGCGACGAACGTGGACAGCTCACGCTCGTGGAGTGCGCGCTCGACCTGCCCGACGACGAACGTCTTCCATGGTCCGAGCGCTATCGCGCGCCTGGGATCCTTGGGCGTGTCTTCGATCAAATCGTTCACGAAGGCGGCGCGGCCCAGACTGCCGTCGACCTTTCTGCCCAACTCCGGATCGAGCGCGATGGCTCGTTCCAGGAGCAGCGTCGCCACCGTCTCGTGCGCGAACCGACAGGCGGTGACGAACGCTTCGTTGACTGTTAGTAGATCATTCCCGTTCTCAGCGAGCGCTTCACGAACAGCGTCCGCCTCATCGAGCGCGGCAAAGAACTTGAGCGTGCGCGGAAGAAGCCCCTTGTGCTCAAACAGCTCCAGCAGTCCGACAGCTCGAGACTCGAGGAGCCCCTCGCACACCGATGGTGTCACAATCGCGCCCGCGTCGATCAGCACCTCG
>DATBBP010000423.1:0-2508 GCA_036270935.1 Gemmatimonadaceae bacterium | reverse complement strand
CGGCGCGGCGCGCGGCCGATTGGTGAGGCAGCTCATCACCGAGAGTCTGCTGCTGTCGAGTTTCGGTGCCGCGCTCGGCTCCGCGTTCGCGATCTGGGGCAGCCGCGGACTCGTCAGGCTGCTGTCGAGTGGGGAGCGCAGCATCGCGCTCGATCTGGGCATCGACTCGCGCGTGCTGGTGTTCACGATCGTCGTCGCGACGTTGACGGGACTTCTGTTCGGGTTGGTGCCGGCATGGCGTGCGGGCCGTGTCGATCCGCAATCGGCGATGAAGGCGCAGGGGCGCGGCGTCACCGAAGGGCACAGCCGGTTCCGGATGGGCAAGGCACTCGTCGCGATTCAGGTCGCGCTGTCGCTGGTGCTCATCGTTGGCGCAGCGCTGCTCATCGGCAGTTGGCGCCGCCTGACGACGCAGGATCCGGGATTCCAGCGGCGGGGCATTCTGCTCGTGCACGCGAATTTCCAGAACACGAACACACCGCGCGACCAACGGCTGCTACTCAGTGAGCAGTTACTCGACGCGGTGCGATCGGTGCCTGGAGTGCAGTCGGCGAGCGGGTCGCAGATCACGCCGGTTGGCAACAATACATGGAATGACGTCTTCCGGACGGAAGGATTCAGTGCGAAGTCGGAAGACGATGCCACCTCCTGGGTAAACCCGGTGAGCGACGGCTATTTCCGGACGTTGGGTATTCCCGTTCTCGCCGGCCGCGACTTCGACCGGCGGGACAGCCCTGCCGCGCCGAGGGTCGCGATCGTGAACGAAGCGATGGCGAAGCACTTCTTCGGATCGCCGGCAGCGCTCGGGCGGCATTTCCAGCGGCAGGAGGGCAGTAGCTGGAGTGCACCGATCGAGGTTGTCGGCGTCGTGGGCACGACGAAATACCATTCGATGCGTGATTCGGCGCAACCGATCGCGTACTTCCCACGCTCGCAAATGACGCCCGAAGCGCAGCAGATGTCGATCGAGATCCGGACGAGCTCCCTGCCGACCGGTCTCGTGCCAACTGTTACGAAAGCGCTCACGAATCTGAGTCCCCGGATCACACTCGACATCACCACGCTCGAGCAGCAGGTGAGTGAATCGCTGGCGCTCGCTCGAGCCATTGCGACGCTGTCGGGATTCTTCGGAGTCCTCGCGATGATGCTGGCGACGATCGGACTGTACGGGATCATGGCCTACACTGTCGCGCGACGTCGCAACGAGATCGGCGTGCGCATAGCGTTAGGCGCGGAGCAGGCGCGCGTGGTGCGCATGGTGCTCGGCGAGGTGCTGGCGATCGTGATCGTCGGCGTCGTGCTGGGCGTGGCATTGTCGGTGGGGACGACGCGACTGGCGACGGCGTTCCTCTACGGCGTGCGGCCGACAGACCCGGCGACTCTGACGGCGGCGGTCGTGGTTCTGACCGCGGTCGGCGTTGCGGCGGCCGCGCTGCCCGCCTGGCGCGCGTCGCGGCTCGATCCGGTGGCGGCACTGCGGGAGGACTGAGGTTGGTCGCTGGTGATTGGTGGCGTGGTTGGTGAATAAGGTCGGGTTGTCGCGCCGGCAGTCGCAATCAACGAGCACCAGTCAACGCGCCCACCGGCGAATACTGGACAGAGTCAACTATTTCTCGCACTATCATGCATGTCCAATCAATCAGCGGACGCGCATGTGGCGCGGGTGCGGCGCTTCAATCGCTTCTACACGCGCCAGATCGGCGCGCTGAATCGCGGATTTCTCGACAGCGAGTTCTCGCTCACTGAGGTCCGTGTGCTCTACGAGCTGCGCCATCGCGATCAGACGACGGCGAGCGTGCTCGTCGAGGAGCTAGCACTCGACGCCGCGTATCTGAGTCGGATGCTGCGGGAGTTTGTGCGTCGTGGGCTGGTCTCACGGATGCGATCGCGCGCCGACCGGCGGCAATCGATTCTGCGCCTGACGGCAAAGGGCCGCCGCACTTTCGACGCCATCGATGCGCGCCAACAAGACTCGGTCGCCGACATGATCGAGCCGCTGCCAGCGAACGCACGTCGTGAAATCGTGAAATCGATGGAAAGAATCGAGGACTTGCTCGACGCGAATGCCGCGAGCAAGTCCGGTTACACGCTCCGCAACCTCCGACCCGGCGACATCGGCTGGGTCGTGCACCGGCACGGCGCGCTCTATCACCAGGAATACGGATGGGACGAGCGGTTCGAAGGGCTCGTGGCGGCGATCGTCGCCGATTTCGTCGCGCAGCGTGATCCTGCGCGCGAACGATGCTGGATGGCCGAGGTGAATGGCGAGATTGTCGGCTCGATCTTCTGCGTCAGGAAGTCGAAGACCGTGGCGAAGCTTCGGCTGCTCTACGTCGAGCCCACGGCGAGGCAGCTCGGGATCGGATCGCGCCTGGTAGACGAGTGCATCCGATTCGCTCGCGAGGCGGGATATCGGCGATTGACGCTCTGGACGCAGAGCAATCTCGTCGCCGCGCGCCGGCTATATGAGCGCGCGGGTTTTCGTCTGGTTGCCGAGGAGCCGCACCA
>DATBBP010000422.1:0-3219 GCA_036270935.1 Gemmatimonadaceae bacterium | reverse complement strand
CAAAGCCTCGCGCGACTACCCCCTCGTTAGGTGCAATGCTGAAACGTCCGAGGGCGTTGCCGTGCGCTCGCGCTGGCCGGTGCGAGCGGCGGATCCTCGCTGTCGATGACGATGCGCAAGGGCTCAGCGCCGAAGCAGTCGTCGCGTCCGCGCGCACGGACGCCGGGACGCAAAACGGTGACGGTCGCTGCCAGTGGTGAACTTGCTGACGTCGCGGCACTGTACCGGCTGCTTGTGGAAAGCGTCACGGATTACGCGATCTTCGTCCTCGATGCCGGCGGACACATCAGGAGCTGGAATCCGGGCGCTGAGCGGCTCAAGGGCTATTCGCAGGACGAGATAGTTGGCAAGCACTTCTCGATTTTCTACCCAGAACAAGATGTGGAGTCCGGCAAGCCAGCGTGGGAGCTCGACGTCGCGGCGAAGGCCGGTCGCGTCGAGGACGAGGGTTGGCGTGTCCGGAAAGACGGGTCGCGTTTTTGGGCGAATGTCGTCATCACGGCGCTGCGCGACGAGCAGGGTGCGCTGCTCGGTTTCGCGAAGATTACGCGCGACCTAACGGCGCGACGTGCGGCCGAGGAGCAGGCGCGGTTTCTGTCGGCCGAGCTCGCGGCACGACGGGAAGCCGAGCGACGCAGTGAAGAGTTGGCACTTCTGACGGAGCAGCTGCAGCAACAGGCGATGGAGCTCGAGGCGCAGACGGAAGAAGCACAATCACTCGCGGAAGAGTTGGAGCAAACGAACGAGCAGCTACAACAAGAGGCCGCGGCGGCCGACGCAGCGCGCGCCGCTGCGGAAGAGGCCAATCGAGCCAAGACGGCGTTTCTCGCGGTGATGAGTCACGAGTTGCGCACCCCCCTCAACGCCATCGCTGGCTACGCCGAAGTGTTACGCATGGGCTTGCGCGGACCCGTGACCCCCGAACAAAACGAAGACCTCAATCGGATCTCCCGAAGCGAGCGAGCGCTATTGTCATTGATCAACGATATTCTGAATTACGCTCGTCTCGAAGCAGCTCAGGTGCAGTACGCGAGTGAGCCGGTGCCGGTCCGGGCGTTGATCGCTGATCTCGAGTCACTCGTGTCGCCTCAACTGAGCGCAAAGCGCCTCCGGTTCACTCTTGGTGAGTGTGAGCAGAACCTCAAGGTGCAGGCGGACGCCGACAAGGTCCGGCAGATTCTCCTCAACCTGTTGTCGAATGCGATAAAGTTTACACCGGAAGATGGGGCCGTGGACGTCGGATGCCGGGCGAGTAACGGCCACGTACACGTTGATGTCCGCGACACAGGCACTGGCATTCCAGCTGAGAAGCTGCACGAGATCTTTGAGCCATTCGTCCAGTTGGATCGCAGCCTAACGAACATTCGCGAAGGTGCCGGTCTGGGGCTCGCCATCAGTCGCGATCTCGCCCGCGGCATGGGCGGAGACCTGACGGCGGAAAGTGCGGTTGGCAGCGGCTCGACGTTTACTCTGACGTTGTGCCGGACGCAGCGTCTGCCAGCGCCCTGAGGCGACGCTCACAGCGTGACGCTCGGCGCGCACGATCAATTCATCGAAGCCGCCTTTTGGCACGGATCCGCCAATAGGGCGCAAGCCATTCTCGACGCGAATCCGTCGATCGCGAACGATTTTCACGTCGCCGCGATGCTTGGTGATGACGACGGCGTGCGCCGGTTTCTCGCCGACGACGCGTCACTCGCGACTGCCAAAGGTGGCCCGCGGCAGGTTGATGCGCTCACGTATCTCTCGTTTTCGGCGTTCCTGAGGGAACGCCGCGAACGATCCGACGCGTTCGTCCGCGCCGCGACCGCGCTGCTCGATGCCGGCGCCAGCGCCAATACGGGCTTCTTCGATGAATCGCACCGGCCGCATCGCGAATGGGAGAGCGTGCTCTATGGCGCGGCCGGCGTGGCCTTTCACGCGCCGCTCACCCGACTCCTGCTCGAGCGCGGCGCGGACCCTAACGACGCGGAGGTGCCGTATCACTCAGTGGAGGGACCGGACAACGACGCGTTTCAGCTGTTGCTCGACAGCGGAAAGCTGACCAGGGACAGCTTGAACATGATGCTGCTCCGCAAGTCCGACTGGCACGACTACGAAGGCGTCGAGCTCGTGCTGGATCATGGCGCTGACATCAACCAGATGTCGCGTTTTGGCAGAACGGCGCTCCATCACGCCCTCATCAGCGACAACAGCCTGGAGATCATCGATCTGCTGCTCGACCGCGGCGCGGACCCATACGTGGTCGCTCGAGATCTGCGCCATGGCGGCGAGTTTCGCGTCGGACGATCGTCGACCGCGATTGCGGCGCGGCGCGGACGGGCCGACGTCCTCGCCTCCATGGCGCGACGCGACGTCCCCCTGAAGCTCGATGGCCTTGACGTGTTGATTGCGGCGTGCGCGCGCGGCGACGCGTCGGCAGCACATGCGATCGCCGCGCGTGAGCAATCGCTCATTCGTGAGCTGATCGAACAGGGCGGCGAGCTCCTGGCGGAGTTCGCCGGCAACGACAATCATGCCGGCGTCGCACTGCTGGTGGAGCTGGGCGTTCCCGTCGATGCGCGGTACTTCGGCGACGGCTATTTCGGAGAAGCTCCCGACAGCACCGCGCTGCATGTTGCCGCATGGCGGATGTCGAACGAGACGCTCGACGTGCTCATTCGTAAGGGCGCCGCCGTCGACGCGAAAAACAGCAAAGGCGAGACGCCGCTCATGCTGGCCGCAAAGGCCTGCGTGGCTTCATACTGGACGGCACGTCGTTCGCCGCGCGCGGTGAAAGCGCTGCTGTCAGCCGGCGCAAGCAAAGATGGCGTACCCATTCCGTCCGGGTACGCCGCGATCGACGACCAATTGATTTAGTAGATACTCAATCCGTAGTTGTGCCGCGGGCAGAGTGAGATGATCGCGCTTAGAATGCCGTAATCATCGCCGAAACGGTGAAGCGAGTGCCGTTGCGCTCGAGCACCAACGCGCGCGCCTCCCCCGGTACGCCGGCCATCGAGTCGAAAATCTGGCCGATGGTACCCGACGCAAGCACGTGGCCGCCCACGCTGATCAACTTGTCGCCAGGCTGAACGCCGCTCACGGTCAGCTTTCCATTCTTCGTCGCCACCGAGGCGACGTAGACGGCGCCGTTCGCTGCACGCAGCGTGAGCCCGATGTGATGTAAGTCCGCCGTGTCGGGCTCAAACTCGCGGAACCAGTACATCATGCGCCTTT
>DATBBP010000421.1:0-2369 GCA_036270935.1 Gemmatimonadaceae bacterium | reverse complement strand
TCAGAAACTGGTGTCGGCCATGGGGAGCAAGCTTGCCGTAGAGAGCAAAGATGGCGAGGGGACCTGCTTCACTTTTGGGCTGAACCTTCCTCTCGCTCCTCGCATCTGAGCGCTTCGGATACGTCTTACTTCTTGCGTCCGTCCTTGTTCGTCTTCGGAAACTTCTCCTTCAGGCGCGACTCGAACTCACGTTCGCCGTACACGACATAAATCTGGCGCGGGCGCGCGATCTTCTGCTCCTTGTCGTTGAGCATTTCCTCCCATTGCGCCAGCCAGACCGCTGTGCGCGCCACCGCAAACAGCACGGTGAAGAAATCAGTCGGAAATGCCATCGACCGGTAAATCAGTCCCGTGTAGAAGTCGACGTTTGGATACAGCTTGCGCGACACGAAGTACTCGTCGTGCAGCGCGACCTCCTCGAGCTTGAGCGCGATCTCGAGATCCTTATCCATGCCGATCTGCGCGAACACCTGATCGGCCAGGCGCTTCACGATCTTCGCGCGAGGATCGTAGCTCTTGTACACGCGGTGGCCGAAGCCCATCAACCGACTGCCCTTGCCGCCCTTCACGTTGTCGATGAACGTGGGCACGTTCTTCGGATGACCGATCTCCTCGATCATGCGGAGAACAGCCTCGTTCGCGCCACCATGAAGCGGTCCGTAGAGCGCCGCAATGCCGGCGGCAATTGCCGAGAATGGATCAACCTCGGATGAGCCCACAGCGCGGACGGCGTTCGTCGAGCAGTTCTGCTCGTGATCGGCGTGCAGAATGAAAAGCACCTCGAGAGCCTTCACGAAAATCGGATTCGCTTCGTACTGCGGCTCCGACATCCGCGCGACCATACTGAGGAAGTTCTCAACGTAGCCGAGGTCGTTGTCAGGATAGATGAACGGCAATCCCTTGCCATGCCGATAAATGAATGCGGCGAGCGTCGGCAGCTTCGCTAACAGCCTAATGATCGAGATGTAGCGCTGATCGGGATCCTTGATGTTCTTCGCTTCCGGATAGAAGGAAGACAGCGCGGCGACGCTCGAGCACAGCATCGACATTGGATGCGCGTCGTAGCGAAAGCCCTCGAGGAATCGCTTGATGTTCTCGTGCACGTATGTGTGATAGGTGATGTCGTGCACCCATCGGTCGTAGTCGGTCTGCGAGGGCAACTCGCCATTCCGCAGCAGCCACGCGACTTCGAGGAACGTCGCGCTCTCGGCGAGTTGCTCGATCGGGAAGCCACGGTAGCGAAGAATTCCCTTGTCTCCGTCGATGAACGTGATTGCGCTCTTGCATGACGCGGTGTTCATGAAGGCGGGATCGTACGTCATCATTCCGAACTCATCGGGCGCGGTCTTGATCGGGCGCAAATCCATCGCGCGAATCGCCGTGTCGCCTTCGACGCCGCCCTCGAGAATCTGTACCGGATAGGTTTTCCCGGTTCGTGAGTCTTTGATATCGAGCGAACCAGTCGCGCGCAGCTCCGCGCTTGGTGCGTTCGGCGCCGGCGCCGTTATCGTATCGGTCATGCGATATGTCTCCGCTGGATAATCCGGCGGCTGGTGTACACCCGAGCCGCGCACTCGCAATCTATTCGTGGCCAGTGACTAGTGGCATCCGGCCGTCGCCTCGCCTCCTACCGGTCACGCATTCGCGTCTCACCGGACAGTCGCCGCAGCGAGCCACCCTTGCCGTACAGACGAGCGCGCCGAGCTCCATGAGGGCTTGGTTGTGTGTCCAGCTGGCGCGGCCGGTCCGAGGCAGCAGCCGGGCCGCGATGTTCCAGATGGTGCGCCTGCCGGCGGCGGTCTTGAAATCTGCCTGCGGCGCGAACGCGCGACGCACAACGCGCGCGACATTCGTGTCGACGAGCGCGGCGCGCCGTTCGTAGGCGAATGACGCGACTGCGCCGGCAGTATACTCGCCGACTCCGGGCAGCTCGCGTAGGCGGCGGGGGTCTTCCGGCAGTCGCTCGTTATGCACGCTGCCAGGGCCGGCTACCTCACGCGCGAGGCGGTGCAGGTTGCTGGCGCGTGCGTAGTAACCCAGCCCTTGCCACGCTTCTCGCACCTGTCGGGGCCGGGCCCGCGCAAGGTCGCCGAGTGTGGGAAAGCGATCGAGAAAGCGCTGGTAGTAATCGATGACGCGCGAGACCTGTGTCTGCTGCAGCATCAACTCGGAAACGAGTACCCGATACGGGTCGCGCGTTTTGCGCCAGGGAAGATCCCGCCCGTTGCGTCGATACCATGCGCGCAGCCGACGACTGAATTCACGGTGCTGCCGGTGCTCCCGTTCGCTGGTCATTCTGCTGGCCGATCACCTGGGCGGTACATCAGGACTTGCGCGCGCTCCAGAGTGATCAAGCCGCCACCGATCAT
>DATBBP010000420.1:0-1780 GCA_036270935.1 Gemmatimonadaceae bacterium | reverse complement strand
GATGTAGAGCGCGGCATCTCGCGTCGATGGGGCGGCGCATTCAGCGGCGCTGAGTGGCATGGGTGACTGGCGCTCGAGCTCCGGATCCAACGATGCCATTCCCTGGAAATGCCCGGCTCTCACCCAGCAGCGAACCTCCCGCTGCATCGTGTCGGCGATATCGGCCACGGCGCCCGCGAGATCGGCGCCGACAACGACAAGACGCGGCGTCGCCACTCGAAGCGCGTGCGCCAGCGAATCGCCAATGAGATTCGTGTTGATGAGCGCTACGATCGCGCCAACGCGGGTGATCCCGAGCCACGCCGCGAGGTAATCGGGACAATTATGCATCATGAGGCAGACGACGTCGCCTCGTGTCAGCCCCTGCCCGACTGCCCATCGCGCATAACGACTCGCGCGTTCGGCGAGCGCCTGATAATTCAGCGTCTCGTCTTCTCCGATCAACGCGACTCGGTCTCCAAACTTGTCGGCTAGCTCTGCGAGTCGCACCGGTAGCGTCATCGCTGGGCTTTGCGCAATCGGCGCCGTAAGCGAGAGAGCGCGCGCCCACGCTTTAAGCGGTGTGTCGCGACCCCGCGTAAACGTCACCGAAGGCATTGCCGAATTGAGCGAATCATACGATGCTTTTCCTGGCTGGACCGACGCGGTCTAGGTGTAAGGCCATTCACTCTCAAAGCTTGGAGGATCACACGATTCCGGATCGTCAGGAGACCGAACGGTTGCTTCGCGGCCTCTATGCGGCGCGCGTCAGCGGTGACATCGCCGCCGTGTATGACAAGTTTTCGCCGGACGCGCGGTTCCAGATCGCAGGGGCGAGCCACTCGACTCCAGTCGCCGTCACCGCCGTCGGTGCCGGAGAATATCGTCCCTTGCTGGCCATCATGATCAAGACCTTCAAGCTCAGCGACGAGGAAATCGTTTCGCTGGTGATCGATGGTTCGAAGGCAGCGGTGCACTGGCGAGTGAAGATCTTCTCGCGGCTCACCGGGACCACTGTACTCACAGAGCTGGTCGACATGATCGAGATCCGTAACGGACGCATCGGATCGTACATCGAGTTCTTCGCTCCGCACTAAGGTTGAATCACGCCGCTGTCGCCGCGCCCACTGCAGCGCGAAGCTCGGAACCGATCGACGCCAATACGACCCGCGCTTGGGGAATCGCGCCGGCCATGCAGTAGAAGTGGTGAATGAGCCCAGGGTGACAGGTGTAGTGCACGGGCACACCCGCCTCTTCCAGCGCTCGGGCGTACGCCTCACCCTCGTCCCGCATTGGGTCGAACTCCGCGGTGTGGATGTGCGCGGGTGGAAGATCGGCGTGTGATGCCGCTCGAAGTGGGGAGATGCGCGGATCAAAGACGTCCGACTCAGCGCAGTAAACGGCCTTGGCCCATTGGAGCGTCGCTCGTTCGATGAAGTAGCCTTCAGCAAACGCTAAACGCGAACTCGACTCCGCGGCGAGATCGGTCACTGGGCATAGCAGAAGCTGCCTGGCAATGCGGGGTCCGCCTCGCGCGGCGAGCTGACAGATTACGGCGGCGATGGTTCCACCGGCGGAATCGCCCGCGACAACGAGGCGCTTGGGGTCGATGCCAAGCTCGATTGCATGTTCTGCGATCCAGCTCGTCACCAGCATGCCGTCCTCGATTGCGGCCGGGAACGGATGCTCCGGAGCGAGCCGATAATCGACCGAGATCACTCGGCAACCGCTTGCGTTGGCGAGCGTGCGACAGAGCCCATCGTGCGTCGCGAGGTTGCAGAACACGCCCGTGCCGCCGTGG
>DATBBP010000419.1:0-5879 GCA_036270935.1 Gemmatimonadaceae bacterium | reverse complement strand
TACTGCGACGCGCGCGGGCCCGCGCCCCAGCTCACGTACTTCTTTACCATCGGCGTCGCCTCGTCTGCGTTCGGCCGCGTCGATCGCGCAAGCCTCACCGCATAGCTCACGACCGTCGGCGGCGCGGGCAGCCGCCTCACGAGATGTTGAAGGGCCAGGAGTTCTTGCGCCGAGAGAACGGGGCGAATCTCTACATCGACGTCGCTCGTGGTCGCTGCAACAATGCGCTCCTCTTCGTCCTTCGTCGGATATCCGACGTTCAGTTGCATCATGAACCGATCGAGCTGCGCTTCGGGCAACGGATACGTTCCTTCCTGCTCGATCGGGTTCTGCGTCGCGAGCACGAAGAATGGCTCGGGCAGCTTGTGCGTCTGTCCGGCGGCAGTTACGGCGTGCTCCTGCATGGCTTGCAGCAGCGCGGCTTGTGTTTTCGGGGGCGCGCGGTTGATCTCGTCCGCCAACACAACGTTGGCGAAGATCGGTCCTCGGGCAAACTTGAAGATGCGGCGTCCAGTCGAGTGATCTTCCTCGAGCAGCTCCGTTCCCGTTATGTCGCTCGGCATCAGGTCGGGCGTGAACTGCACTCGCGAAAAGCTCAGGTCCAGCGCTTGAGCAACCGTTTGCACGAGCAGCGTCTTTGCCAAGCCAGGAACGCCGACGAGGAGCGCGTGTCCGCCCGCGAGGAGCGCCGCGACGAGGTCGTCCACAATCTTGTGCTGGCCGATGATGCGTCGTCCGATCTGCTCGACCAACGCTCGCCGCGCGCGCGCGAGCTGGCCGAGCAGCTCGAGGTCGCGCGAGTCGTCGGTCGGTTTCGTCTGCGTCGCCACGACCCGTCCGCTCCGTTGATAACGCGTGGAAGCTAACGCGCGCCGGCGCGCGGTGGTAAGAGTGGTAACGATGCTAACAGTTTGCAAACGCACCGTTATCGACGACCGGACGTCGAGGCTGGAGTTGGCATCAATGCTGCACGCGCCTTCGTGCCAACATGATGGCATCCGACACGTGAACATTCTGCAGCGACTCACCTTCGCGCGCGGAAGCCAAGCGCTCGATTTCGTGCGCACGCTTCGCGAGCTGAGCGATGCCGAGCTTCGCGGTGAGCTCACTGGCATCGGGCCCGTGCTCGTATACGGCGCGCTGATCGTCGCGCCCGATGCACCGTCGGAGCTCTACCTCAGCATCGGCGCTCTCACGCTGGCGCACGCGCTGGGGATGGAGCGTGTGCCCGCGCCGACCAGCGCGAGGCCAGCGACGTCGCGTGAGCTGCCCGCGGACATGGCGCTGCTCTTCACGGCGTCGGTGCCTGACGAGAGCATCGTGCTCGGTCTGTAACGTTCGCCCACAAAAAAACCCGACGCGAATGCGCCGGGCTCCGACTTTCGAACGTGACCGTTAGGCAGCTACGGAACGAGAAACTCCGCGCGTTGTTGAACGGGGAAGTTCGTGCTGTTGAGCGTCGCGATCACGACGTACTTCCCACGCTGCGCTGGATGGGGCCATTGCTCGCTCACGCGCATCGACTCGCCGCTGCTGAGCAGCTTGTTCTGCACGGCTTGTGTGAAGAGCCGCGTCGAGCTCCAGCGCCACACTTCTCGGCCAACGGAATCGACGACGACGAATTCGTGCGTCTGCCCATTGGGGAACGACAGCTCGACGTGCTTCTTGGTCTCGTTCGTCACCCGGAGAGCGAAGCGGATTCCATCACGATCCAACTTGATATCGAGATTGGACGCGAGAGGTAGACCGTCGCTGCGTGCGTGTGGCGCGCCCTGTTGAATGACCGGCGCAGCCGTCGCGAGACTTGCGGTCGACGCGGCCTCCGAATGCGTGCGCGGACCACAAGCAAAGGCGAGCGCGCCCGCGCATGAGAGTGCGATGGCAACGCGTGACGGCGAAAGCGATGTGGAGGACATGAACCCCAGAACGAGAACCAACGTTGAGCGGAGTCGGCCGGAGCCGGCGAGAGTTGGCCGAAGCGAGCCGCCCAGATTTCGAAGCGGGGCGCAACTTAACCAAGTCGGGGACGAACGGTCAACAAGATCAGTAACACCAGAAGTCGCGATGTTAAAATGACTTGGATCACCATTTCCATTTTCGGCGCGTCTTCGGTTTCCGACTCCGGATCGCTTGCGAAAAATTTCACAAGCTCCTAGCTTTCGCGCCGAAACGAGGCAACACACCCGGGGCGAGGCATGAACGAATCAGGTCCCAGCGGCGGTCGCCCGACCGGTCGCGATCCCTCGAAACCGCCCGCCGGAGCGGAGTATGCCGGCGCAGGGCTGCAGTTCGCGTTGACCCTCGTCGTTTTCATGTTTCTCGGAATCTGGCTCGACAAACGCCTCGGCAGCTCGCCCTGGTTCGTTTTGATTTGCGTCTTCGTGGGTGCCGCTGCCGGTTTTTACTCTATTTATAGAAAGCTCATGGGTTCGGCCAAGCGCGACCTCGGCGGAGGAACACGATGACATACGCTGTCGCGCGCTATGCGTTCGTAATGGCGGCCACGATCGCACTCGTCGCGTGGATACTGACGTTCGCGCTCACCGGACCGGGCGCAACGTCCGCGATCACTCTCAGTGCCGGCGTTGCCGCCATCGTCCAGATTGCGGCATTTGCGATCACCCGCGCGATGATGACTCACAACGTCATCGCGGGCTGGGGCGCCGGCTCGCTCGTCCGCTTTCTCACCCTGTTCATATACGGCTTGTTGGCGGTGAAGGTCATCGGCCTAGCTCCAGTCCCGGCCCTCATCAGCCTCGTACTGTTTTTCTTCCTCTCTACGCTTCTCGAGCCGCTCTTCTTGCGACGATGAGATTCCGCACGCTCGTTTTCGCGCTGATCACGGCCTTTACCGCTGTCGTCCCTGCCGCGTCCGCGCAGGAACCGGCGGCGCCGGTGCACAAGACCCTCGGTCCGGCGGACATCATCATGCCGCACATCACGGACTCGAAGAAAATCGAGCTCCCGTGTCTGAGAAGCCTTGCCGACTGGGGCTGTGAGTTCACTCTGCCGAAGTGGGAAGTCAGAATTGGCAGCCATACCATCGACTTTGGTCCGACCAAGCACGTCGTTTGGCTTCTGATCTCGGCCATCTGTGTCGGACTCGTGGTGGGCTTTGCGGCTCGCGCGCACGTGCGGAGCACTCAAAGCATCGGTCGCCCGCGAGGCTTCGCCGCCGGACTCGAGGCGGTAATGATCTATCTGCGCAACGACGTGTTCTTGCCGGTGCTCGGCGGGCATGGCGGCGAGCGCTACATCCCCCTCGTACTCTCGCTCTTCTTCTTCATTCTGTTCTGCAACCTGTTCGGCCTCGTTCCCTATGGGTCCACGCCCACTGGCAATATCTCAGTCACGGCGACGCTAGCGATCATCACTTTCATCGTGGTCGAGATCGCCGGCATGCGTGCGCTGGGCCGGGACTACCTCTCGACGATCTTCTACTGGCCGCACGACATGCCGATTTATCTGCGGCTGCCGTTGTCGGTGATCATGACGCCGGTGGAGATCATCGGGAAGTTCACAAAACCATTCGCGCTGACGATTCGACTCTTCGCCAACATGATCGCAGGCCATGTGATCATTCTCGCGCTGATCGGTCTGATCTTCCTGTTCGGCTGGTTCATCGCGATTGCGGCGATACCGATGGCGCTGTTCATCATGTTCCTCGAAATCCTGGTGGCATTCATCCAGGCGTTCGTCTTCTCATTGCTCGCGGCAGTTTTCATCGGACAGATACGGGCAGCACATCATTAGGTGCACCTCGGATTCTGGGTCTCGAATTGCTCCACGAGGCCTGTTCGTAGCTGGTCGAGCGACCAGCGATTCCCGTTGAGGCCCGGACCTCGCTGACGGGTAGCGCCTAACGGCGCGGAGCAGCGGCAACTCACGCAGTACGATCGGAGATTCAACAAATGTCAATTCTTCCGCTGCTGCAGGCGGCGACCACGTATGCGCCGAAGGAGTATCAGGGCGCGTGGGCCATGCTTGGCGCGGGCGTCGGCGCCGGCCTGGCAACGATCGGTGCCGGCATCGGTATTGGTCGCATCGGTGGTTCGGCCACCGAGGCCATGGCTCGCCAGCCGGAAATCGCCGGAACCATTCAGACCGGCGGACTGATTCTCGCCGCGCTCATCGAAGGCGTGGCGCTGTTTGCCGTCGTCGTCGCACTGCTCATATCGCTCAAGTTTTAAACTCGCGCTGCCGGAGCCTCCGGGAGCTCTGGCAGCGACCAATACACGAAGACACGAGCTCTCTATGCGGACGCTGCTCCTATCGCTCGCCATCATGATCGGCAACGGCTCGACTCTTCTCGCGCAGGAGGCGGAGAAGAGTCCTTCGCTCGTCGAGCTGCGGGTCAATCTGATGTTCTGGACGCTGATCATCTTCGGCATTCTGTACTTCCTGCTCCGCTGGAAGGCGTTCCCCGCCATTTTCGAAGCGGTCGAGAAGCGAGAAAAGGCGCTGCAAGACGCGATCGACAGCGCGAAGCGTGACCGCGACGAGGCGCAGAAGCTCCTTGACGAGCAGCGCCGGCAAATCGAAGGTGCGCGCGGCGAGGCGCAGAAGCTCATCGCCGATGGTCGCGCCGTCGCCGAGAAAATGCGGAACGATCTGCTCGAGCAGACGCGTCAGGACCAGCAGGCGATTCTCGAGCGTGCGCGCCGCGAGATCGAAACCGAGAAAGAACGCGCCGTCGCTCAGCTGCGGCGAGAGGCCGTGAACCTTGCCATCGCCGGCGCGAGCAAAGTCATCGAGGAAAATCTCGACAATTCCAAGAACCGCCAATTGGTCGAGAGCTTCCTCGAATCGCTGCCGCAGCTCCCCGCGGGTAGCCGCTGATGCGTGACACGACCATCGCGCGCAATTACGCGGAGACGCTGCTGGAGCTGGCGCGCCGCGCCGGCGACCTGCGCGGTTGGGGGCAAGCGGTCGATGAAGTCGCCGATGCGATGCAAAACGACCGGACGCTGCGGCTGTTCCTCGAGTCACCTCGCGTTTCAGCTGCGCAGAAGAATCGAATTCTCGGACGCGCGTTCGAAGGCCAGCTCCCGCAATTATTTGTGCGCTATCTACAGGCACTCGTGAACCATCGACGTCAGATGCTTCTACCCCAGATCGCGCGTGAATATCACGATCTCGTCGACCAGGTCGAGGGCCGCATTCGGGCCAGCGTGACCGTCGCGCGAGAGCCCGCGGACCGTGAGCGTAGCACGATCGCGAAGCAATTGTCGCGCGCGTACGGCAAGGAGGTCATGCCGCATTTCATCGTGAATCCGGCAATCCTCGGTGGCGTCGTCGTCCGCGTGGGTGATACCGTGCTCGACGGATCGGTGCGTCGTCGATTGGCCTCATTGCGCTCGAGGATGTTGGCGCCGCGGATTTAACGCCGGTGGTTTGCTGCTCGTGACTGGTTGTTGGTAATTCGGAAGGCCAGCGAGCCAAGCTCGCCGGCCTTTTCCTTTTCTGACAGACTACCAACCACCAGCATCCAACCATCAGTACCAGCCACTCAACGGGTCGCCTCCCGAGGGCGTACTTGCTCGGGGCAGTGCTCCGTCCGCACTTTCCCCGTCGCCACGCCCACACCGGAGTCTAAGGATGCCTACCCGTCGGCCCCAGCTGATCGGTCGCTGGCCCGTTGCCGCGGCTGTTCTCGTCGCTACCCTGGCGGCACCTGTCGCCCTCTTCGCGCAAGACGTCGCACAACAGGGCGCTCTCAAGGAAATCCTCGCCAAGGAGACGTTCATCAAGCCGCCCGCCGCGATCGAGAAAGTCGTCTCGGCGCCGTGGCAGCAGAACGTCAGCTTCACGAATCAAAGTCCCGATCACAAGCATTTCCTGAAGCTCGAGACCGAGGGCATGCCGAGCGTACAGCAATT
>DATBBP010000418.1:0-2078 GCA_036270935.1 Gemmatimonadaceae bacterium | reverse complement strand
GCGACAGTCGTTCACGAGGAGAATGGTCAATCGATCGTATGGCTGGTGCGCGACGGGCGACTCGAGTCGCGCGTCGTCGAAGCTGGGCCGAGCAGCGCCGGATACCGCGAGATTCGCAAAGGGCTCTCGGGAGGCGAGATGCTGCTCTCGGGCGGCATCGAGCAGCCGCACGCCGGCATGCGCGTCAGTATTAGCAAATCCTAACATGTAGGGAGGGCCTCATGCCCCTGGTCGAGATTCGCGACGTCCACAAGTCGTTCCAGCGCGACACGCAGCGCATCGATGTCTTCAACGGCATCACGCTCGACATCGGCGAGGGGGACTTTCTCGCGCTGATGGGCCCGTCGGGCTCGGGAAAATCGACGCTGCTCAATCTCATCGCGGGACTCGACAAGCCGAACGGCGGTACGATTCGCGTCGCTGGCTCCGAGGTGAGCTCGATGAAGCCGAGCCAGCTCGCACCGTGGCGCGCGCGGCATGTGGGTTTCGTGTTCCAGCAGTTCAATCTGTTGCCCGTGCTGACGGCGTATCAGAACGTTGAGCTGCCGCTGCTGCTCACTCGACTCTCGAAGAAGGAGCGCGACGAGCGCGTTCGCCTGGCGTTAGGCGTTGTCGGTCTCGACGACCGCATGGATCACTATCCGCGGCAGCTCTCGGGCGGCCAGGAGCAGCGCGTCAGCATCGCGCGCGCCATCGTCGCCGACCCGACCGTGATTCTCCTCGACGAGCCGACGGGCCAGCTCGACGCCAAGAGCTCGCAGGAGGTGCTCACCTTGCTGCGCCGGCTCAACGGCGAATTCAAGAAAACCATCATTATCGTCACGCACGACGCGCACGCCGCCGAGCGGGCGACGACCGTACTGCATCTCGAGAAGGGTGATCTCATTCGCAGCGATGCGGTGCCGAGCCTTCGGTCCGCCGATGTCGCTGCGGGGATTCCACGATGAAATACCTCCCACTGGTTCTCGCCAACCTCGGCCGCCACAAGCGGCGAACGATACTCACCATAACGAGTGTCGCGCTGGCGCTCTTTCTCTTCGCGTCCCTGCAGACGGTGGTGACGACGATCGCAAACGCCGCGAATGTCGGGAGCGTGCGTCGTCTCGTCTCGACGAGCGCGACCGGCATCGTCTTCCCGCTGCCGATCTCGTATGCGAATCGTCTGCAAGCGGTGCCAGGGGTCGAGGCAGTGACGTTCGCGAACTGGTTCGGCGGGCGCTATGGCGACGGCAAGAAGTTCTTCGGCCAGTTCGCCGTCGATCCCAAGTCGTACCTCGACATGTACCCGGAGATCACGGTCCAGGAAGATCAGAAGCGCGCCTTCGTTCAGGAGCGCTCGGCAGCGCTGGTCGGCAAAGGACTCATGGATGCGTTCGGCTGGAAGGTCGGTCAGAACGTCACGCTTCAAGGGACGATCTATCCCGGCGACTGGACGTTCACCGTCCGCGGCACTTACACGGCGACGGCATCGTCGATCACCGACGACATGATGTTTTTCCATCACGACTATCTCGAGGAGCGCACGGGCCAGCTGGGCCTGGTTGGCTGGTACGTCGCGCGCATCGATCATCCCGATCGCGCAGCGACGATCGCGAAGACCATCGACGATCAGTTTAGAAATTCGTCATACCCTTCCAAGACGGGCACCGAGCAGGCGTTTAACGCGAGCTTCGCCACGATGTGGGGAAACGTGAGCTTGCTCATGGGGACGATCGGCATGGCGGTCGTGTTTGCGATTTTGCTCGTGACAGCCAACGCGATGATGATGAGCGCCCGCGAACGGACGCGTGAGGTCGCGGTTTTGAAGACGATCGGCTTCGGCGACAAAACGCTCTTTGGCGTCGTGATGCTCGAGGCAGGCGTCATCGCTGTCACCGGCGCGGTAATCGGCCTCGGCGGCGCGAAAGTTCTGTACAAGTCCACGCACTTCAACGGCGGCGGTTTCCTACCAGGCTTCGACGTCACCGGCAGTACGCTCGCGTTAGGCTCGACGGTCGCGCTCGTGCTGATGATCGCGAGTGGCGTCGTACCCGCGATTCGCGCGGCGCGATTGCCCGTGATCGCCGCGCTGAGGCAAG
>DATBBP010000417.1:0-11870 GCA_036270935.1 Gemmatimonadaceae bacterium | reverse complement strand
GGCGGCGTTCAGCGGTCTCGAGGAGATCGTTCGCGAGTTGATGCGCAAGCGGCATCGTCTCGGACCGGCTGAAGCGGACGATTTCGTGCTCGAGAGCTCGGAGTCCGCACTCAGTCAGTGGCGGACGATCCGCAAGTTCATGGTACTCGCCGGCACGGTATTGCCCGCGATTGGACTCGTCGTTGGCGCGATCGTGATCATGAACATCATGCTGGTGGCGGTGGCCGAGCGAACCCGCGAGATCGGCATTCGTAAGTCGCTGGGAGCGCGGAGGCGCGACATTCTCGCGCAGTTTCTGGTGGAATCGGCAACGTTGAGCGCCGTTGGTGCCCTGATTGGCGTGGCGCTCGGTATCGCTCTCGCCGCGGTCGTGGCGAAAGTGTCACCCTTGCCCGCCGCCGTCGCGCCGTGGTCGATCGTGCTCGCTGTCGCCATCGGCGGCGGCGTTGGAATCATTGCGGGCGCGTACCCCGCGAGCCGGGCAGCACGGCTGGATCCAATCCTCGCGATGCGCAGCGAATGAGGAAACGCTCATGACACGCTCGCTCGGCAACAGTCTCTATCAACTGACCGAAGGCGTGTTCATCGCCTTCGACGCGATTCGCACGAACAAGGTGCGTGCGGGCCTCACGATCCTCGGGATAGCGGTCGGGGTATTCGTCGTGACGGTGATGTCGGCCGCGGTGCATGGTATCAATTCGGGCGTGTCGCGCAGCCTCGCCGCGGCCGGCCCCACGACGTTCTTCATCTCCCGGTGGCCGGCCGAGTTCACCGCCTGCGACGGCGGTGGCGAGTCGTGTCCGTGGATGCGCTTCCGTCCGTTGACGCTCGATCAGGGGCGCGAGATCGCCCAGCTCCCGCAGGTGCAGGAAGTGAGCGCTGATATCGAGACATCGGCGAGTGTGAAGTACGCCGACCGAGAGTTGCCCGGTGTTTCGCTGATCGGCTATTCGACCAATTGGTTCGACGTGGCGGGTGGGGACATCACGTCGGGCCGCGACTTCACCTCATCCGAGTACGAGGCGGGCGCGCCGGTCGTACTCGTCAACGACAAAGTCGTTGAGCGTTTGTTCAATGGCGAGGAGGCGGTCGGCAAGGCCATTCGTCTCAATGGCGAGCTCTTTACGATCATCGGTGTCTACAACCCGATTCCGAACGTCTTCGACAGCGGCGATAAGGGGAAACTGATCGTTCCGATCACGACCGCGCAGCACAAGCTCGACGTCAGCCTCTACTGGATGCAGCTGACCGTGAAGCCGCGCGATGGCGCCGATCGCGACGGGGTGATGGACGAGACGATTGCCACGCTGCGTGCCGCTCGCCACCTGCGGCCTGGCCAAACGAACGACTTCTTCACCAACACGCCGGAGAAGCTGCTCGCGATGTACAACAAGATCGTCGGCGTGTTCTTTCTCGTTATGATCGTCCTCTCGGCGGTGGGCTTGCTCGTTGGAGGGGTGGGCGTGGTCGCGATCATGATGATCTCGGTAACCGAGCGGACGCGTGAGATCGGCGTGCGGAAAGCGTTAGGCGCCACGCGACGGCTGATTCTGTGGCAGTTCCTCGTCGAGGCCTCGACGCTGACGACGGTCGGCGCGATCGTGGGCTTGCTCGTCGGCGGGGGCGTGACGCTCGTCATTCGCAGCGCGACACCAATCGACGCGTCGACGCCGCCGGTCGCCATTGTCGCCGCACTGGCGTCGAGCGCGCTCGCCGGCGTGCTGTTCGGCATGCTGCCGGCATTCCGCGCGTCGCGGTTGGATCCGGTCGAGGCGCTTCGATATGAATGACGAGTGGCGAGTGATGAATGACGAGAAGACAGGGACTGCCGCGGACACGCGCGCGGCTCTCGGAATCACTCGCCACTAGTTACTCGCCACTCGCCATGCCTCTCCTCGAAGCCGTCCGACTAGCGCTCGCGCAGATTCGTGTGCAGAAGCTCAAGAGCTTCTTCACACTCGCCGGCGTGACGATCGGGGTGATGTTCCTCATCGCCGTCGTCTCGATTGTCGAGGGGATGAGTCGCTACGTCGAGAACGACTTCATTGGCCGCATGCTCGGCGCCAATACGTTCACGCTTCGGCGATTCCCCTGGTTCGGGAACAACACCACGCGCGAGCAATGGCGCGAGTGGCAGAAGCGGCCATACATCTATCAGAAGGACGTTCGCGCGATCACCGCGGTGTTGCCTAACGGTACTCGCTGGGCGGTCGAAAGCAGCGAGCAGCTGTGGGCGACTTCGCCGTACACGCGTCCGCGCCAGGTCGATGCGCACGCCGTAGAGGGCGACTACTTCACGATAAAAAAGTACGACCTCAGCAGCGGCCGAGCATTCACGCAGCAAGAGGTCGAGCTCGGAGCGCCAGTCGTCGTGGTCGGCGACGAAGTCGCAAAGTTCTTCTTCCCGGGGCTCAACGCGATCGGACGCGAGCTGCGAGTTGGCGGACTGCCCTACTCGATCATCGGCGTCATCGAACATCAAGGTTCCATGTTCGGCATGTCGATGGACAAGATGGTCATTGCCCCCTTCAGCTCGCCGATGCATCGCCTCACGAATCCCCGCGGCGACATCGATGGGTTGATGGTTCAATCGGCGTCGCAAGTGCTGATGTACGATTCGATGGAGAACGTGCGAGAGTTCTTGCGCGGCTTCCGGCATCTACGGCCCATCGAGCCGGACGACTTCGCAATGGAGACGTCGGAGACGGCGCTCGTGGCGTTCGAGAAGACGCGGAGCGTGATGACCGTCGCCGGCACGGCCCTTCCTTTTGTCGGGCTGATCGTCGGCGGCCTCGTGATCATGAATATCATGCTCGTTGCCGTCGCCGAACGGACGCGTGAAATCGGGATCCGCAAGTCGTTAGGCGCGCGCCGTCGCGACATCCTGCGTCAGTTCCTCGTCGAGGCGGCCACTCTGAGCACGCTGGGCGCAGTGCTCGGCATCTTGCTGGGCATCGCCATCGCGAAGGGAATCTCGTGGAAGTTCCCCTTCCTGCCGGCGGCAGTGGCGCCGTGGTCGCTCGTCGCGGCGACACTGCTCGGTCTCGTCGTCGGCATCGTGTCGGGCGTCTACCCAGCACGCCGCGCATCGTTGCTCGATCCGATCGAAGCCCTTCGCCAGGAGTGAGGCGATGCGTCTCGTGAATCGGTTGCTTCTCGCTCTCGAGGGCGTGACCCTCGCCATCGACTCGATGCGGTCCAACAAGGTCCGCGCGCTGTTGACCATCATGGGCGTGGCGGTCGGCGTCTTCGTCGTGGTCGCGCTCTCGTCCGTCGTCCGGGGCATCAACGAAAGCTTTGCGCGAGACGTCGAGGCGGCCGGGCCGACTTCGTTTTTCATGTACCGTCGGAACATCGCCGCGTTTCAGACGTGCGACGGCACCGAAGAGACCTGTCCCGAACGGCGCAACCCTCCGATCACAATCGACGAAGCAAACGCGATTGAACGTCTGCCGAGCATTCTCGCGGTGACGTCACATGTCGCCAACGGAGGAACGTTCAAGTACAAGGATCGTGAGCTCAACGCAGGCATGGAAGCATACACGCCAAACTGGACCGACGTCGACGGCGGCGACATCTATCCGGGCCGCAGCTTCACCTATGCGGAGAACGCCAACGCCGCGCAGGTCGTCGTGATCAACGACAAGATGGCGGAGATGCTCTATGGCGATTCCGATCCGATCGACAAGGACCTAACGATTAACGGCGTTCCGTTTCGCGTAATCGGCCTATACCACTACACCGCGAGTCCGATGGGAACGCCGACGTCCGCCGGCGGTGGCGACTCCCCGAAAGCGATACTCCCATGGGAGACAGCTCGTCGCCACCTGAGTTTCTGGATGCGCGGCAACAATTTGATCGTGAAGCCGAGGGCCGGCGTAACAGTCGACGAGGCAACGGATGACGTTACGGCACTGATGCGCGCGATGCGGAGCCTCGGTCCGGCCGAGCCAAACAACTTCGCGATCGTCACGCAGGACCGACTCCTCGAGACATACAACAAGCTTTTCGGGACATTTTTCCTCGTCGGGCTTTCCCTTTCCGCGGTCGGCCTTCTCGTTGGTGGCGTTGGCGTAGTCGCCATCATGATGATCTCCGTAACCGAGCGGACGCGGGAGATCGGCATTCGCAAGGCGCTCGGCGCAACGCGAGGGACGATCCTCTGGCAATTCCTCGTCGAAGCCGTGACGCTGACCGCGATGGGCGCCGCGGTGGGCCTGTTCCTCGGCATTGTGGTGGCCGTTGTCGTTCGCACGAAGTGGCCAGCGATTCCGGCGTCTACACCGATGACGTCCATCGCCGCCGCACTAGGCATGAGTGCAATCACAGGCGTCGTCTGCGGCATCATGCCGGCGTTCCGGGCCGCCCGACTCGATCCGGTCGAAGCGCTGCGATACGAGTGAGTGCCGCGAGTGGCGAGTGGCGAGTGGCGAGTGGCGAGTGGCGCGTGGCGCGCGCAGAGGCACCAGCGGTGTGCGCCAAGGGATCCATATAGCACGTAACGAGAAACGGCGGTAAGCTTTGCTTACCGTCTTCGCATTAGCGCGCCACTCGCCACTCGCCACTCGCCACTCGCCACTCGCCACTCCGTCACTCCGTCACTCGCCACTCGCCACTCGACGTGCGCTTCAACGATGTTCTCCTGACGGCGTTCCGCCAGCTGCGGGCGAACAAGCTTCGCTCGTTCTTCACGCTGCTCGGGATCATCGTGAGCGTGGCATTTCTCGTTGCCGTCGTCGCGATTATCCAGGGGATGAACGCATACGTCAAGGAGAGCATCGCCGACAATGTCGTCGGCACGAACACCTTCGAAGTGCGCCGTATGCCCGCGCGCGTCGGCCTGTTCAACGAAGACGATTGGCGCGTCGTGTTGCGCCGGCCGAAGATCACGCCGGAAGATGCCGGCGTCGTGCGGCAAGCGATTCCCGAGGCAAGCGCGATCAGTCTGACGTCGGGATACCCGACGCCACAGTCCGATATCGTGTGGGGCGATCGTACGTTAGGCGATGTCCTCGTGTTCGGCATCACGCCCGACTACCAGCTCGTCAAGGACTATCGCTTCTCCTCCGGTCAGCCGCTGAGTGACGTCGATGTACGCGAGCGACGGTACGTCTGCGTCGTGGGCGCCGAGGTCGCGGAGAAGCTGTTCGAGACGATTGAACCGGTGGGTCAGCAGATTCGCATTCACGGCGAGCTGTTCACGATCGTTGGCGTTGTCGCGCGCAAAGGCAAGATTCTCGGCCAGTCGTTCGACGGCTTCGTGATGCTCCCCTTCTCGACCTTCGAATCGATGTATGGCCGGCGTCAGACGACGACCATCTCGGTGAAGATGCCTGACGCGACACTGGTCGACGACGCGATGGCACGTGCGCAGGAAGCAATGCGGATTGCCCATCATCTCCGGCCTAACGACGCGGACAACTTCTCGATCGAGACGTCCGACGCGCTGATCAGCTTCTGGAAGAGTTTGACGAGCGTGTTGTTCAGTGTCGTGCCGGCCGTGGTCGGCATCGGCATTCTGGTCGGAGGTATCGTGATCATGAACATCATGCTGATGTCGGTGCGTGAGCGCACACACGAGATCGGGCTGCGCAAGTCGGTGGGTGCGACTCGACGCGACATCCGGGCACAGTTTCTCGCCGAGTCGGTCATGCTCGCCACGCTCGGCGGTGCGACAGGAGCGTTAGGCGGTTGGCTCTTCGCGTCGGCCATCGCCGCCGTGTTCCCATTGCCGGCGCGTGTCACCACGTGGTCGGTCGTCATGGCACTGGCGTTAGGCGCTGGCGTCGGCGTGCTGTTCGGTGTCTATCCGGCGACCCGGGCGGCGCGCCTGGATCCGGTCACCGCGCTGAGGGCCGAGTGACGCCGCACAACGCAAAGCAGGAACGCGCCGTCGTTCGTCGCGCCGCCCGGACTCGTTTCGTCGCGCAATTACGCGAGACGATCACGCTGTCCTTCGACTCGGTTCGCGCGAGCAAGCTGCGTTCGGGCCTCACCATCCTTGGGGTCGTGATCGGTGTCTCGGTCGTCATGGCGATGGCGTCGATCGTCCAGGGCATTCGCGATCAGATCGTCAAAACGATCGAGGTCGCCGGTCCAACGACGTTCTATGTGATGAAGGTGATCTCCCAGACGCCGCTCAACCCGGACCGTCTCCCGAAGTGGGTTCGGGTTCGTCCCGATCTCACGCGCGAGGAAGCCGAGCGCATCGCGGCATTGCCGATCATCGCGTATGCGAGCATTTGGGCGCAGGTCGTTCAGCGCGTCGAGTACAACGGTATGAGGACGCAGCCCCAGGCAATTATGGGAGCGGACGACCGCTTCACAGAGATTCAAGGCGGCGACCTCGAGGTTGGCCGCTGGTTCACGCACGCAGAGCTCGCGAGCGGCGCCGCCGTCGTCGTGCTCGACGTGGACGTGGCACGACGCTTGTTCGGATCGATTTCACCCGTCGACAAGCTCGTTAGGCTCGGCGGGCGCCCGGCACGCGTCATCGGGCTTTACCAACCTGCCGCGAACATTTTCAAGCCGCCAGGACAGGAAGTTGCGGCGATCGTCCCCTTCGGTATGCTCGATCATCAGTTCACGATCGACAAGACGCAAGCGATGTACATCCCGGTGAAGCCGAGGCCCGGCGTCACCGTGACCGACGCTCAGGAGGAGGTGACGATCGCCATGCGTGAGATGCGTCGGCTGCGGCCAGCGGACCGCAACACCTTCGACATGATCACGCAAGATCAGATTCTGGATGTGTTCAACAAGCTCACCGGCGTCTTTTTCCTCGTGATGATCGCGCTGTCCGGAGTCGCGCTCCTCGTCGGCGGTATCGGCGTGATGGCGGTGATGATGATCAGCGTGACGGAGCGAACCCGCGAGATTGGCGTGCGCAAGGCAGTCGGGGCGACGCGCGCCGACATCCTGCTGCAGTTTCTCTTCGAGGCCGCGACGCTCACGGGCGCGGGTGGCGTGATCGGCATTCTCGTCGGTCTGGGTCTCGGACGTGTGATCACACTGTTGATGCACGTCAACGCCGTTCCGCCGCTGAATTTCACGGCGGTCGCTGTGCTCGTTTCGGTATCGCTCGGCCTCGTGTTCGGCCTGCTTCCGGCGCGCCGAGCTGCACGGCTCGATCCGATCGATGCGCTGAGATACGAATAGCGTGGCGCGTGGCGCGTGATGCGTGGCGCGTTGTACCTTTCCGCGCCACACGCCACGTACAACGCTCCACGCCCAACGCACATCGCAATGCCCGAAGTCGACCTCCTTGCCATCGCGGCGCATCGCGATGACGTCGAGCTGACGTGTGGGGGAACGCTGATCAAAGCCGCCCGACAAGGATACCGCACGGCCGTCGTGGATCTCACGCAAGGTGAGATGGGAACGCGCGGCTCGGCAGCGACGCGGGCGGCGGAGGCGAGTCGTGCCGCGGAGATCATGGGCGTCGCGGCACGTGAGAATCTCGATCTACCAGACGCGGGCATCGTCAACGATCCAGCGACGCGCGAGCGGCTCGCCCGAGTCATTCGCCGGTTTCGCCCGCGCGTCGTGATCGCGCCAGCACCGACGGGCCGACATCCAGATCACATCGTCACTTCGCAGCTCGTGCGCGATGCATGTTTCGTCGCCGGCCTGGCCAAGGTCGCTCCCGACGTGCCCAGGCACCGGCCGCACAAAGTCGTTCATACACTCTCGTATCGTCAGGACGCGCCTAAGCCAACGTTCGTAGTGGACATCACGGATGATTTCGATCGCAAAATGGAGGCAGTGCGTTGTTTTGACTCGCAGTTCGGTGGTGTCACGCAGGCGGGCGAAGTGTATCCGAATGGCGAACCGCTATACGATGTGGTACAACATTACGCCGCGTACTATGGGTCGCTGATCCGTCGTCGTTTCGGGGAGCCTTTCTTCGCGGTCGAGACGATGATGGTGGACGACATCGTAGCCCTCGAGGTCGCGACGTTTTGAGCCCATCCAAACGCAGGACTACTCGCAAGGCAACCCCGTCCGCGCCGGCCACCAAAGAGGGCGGCATGGACTACGGGACCTATCTGGCGCTCGACGAATTGCTCGCGCTTCAGCGTCCCCAGTCGGAGCCGGAGCATCCGGACGAGCTCCTCTTCATCGTCGTGCATCAGTCGAGTGAGCTCTGGTTCAAGACGATTCTGTTCGAGCTCGATCAGCTGATGGGCGCGCTCGAGCGCTCCGATGCCGGCCGCGCACTCTGGAACATGGGTCGGCTCAATGCGCTCATGCGAATCGTCTCGGCGCAACTGGACTCTCTCGAGACATTGCCGCCGCAACACTTCGCTCAGTTTCGCGGATATCTGGGCGCATCGAGCGGCTCGCAGAGTCTGCAGTTTCGCGCCATCGAAGCCGCGTCTGGTTTACGAGATGCTCATTTCATGCGCGCCCTCGAGGAGCATGGTCCGATTCCGCAGCTGGTCGCGCGCTATCTCGGGCGTCCGAGCCTGCAGGACCTGTTCTGTGGCCTGCTGGCGAGGGAAAAGACGACCCTCGAGCAGCTCTACGTCGGGCCGGGTCCAAGCTTGCTCTTCTTCCTGGCCGAAGCGTTGTTGGAGTACGAGCAGCAGTTCGCGCAGTGGCGATTCAAACATGTACAACTCGTCGAGCGGGTCATTGGCCCGACAACGGGCGGAACAGGCGGCACGCTCGGCGCGCGCTATCTTCAGCACACGATCAATCAGCGGTTCTTTCCCGAGCTCTGGGCCGTCCGCGGAAAGTTCTACAAGCGGGGCTAGCACTCTGTCATCCTGAGGAGCGACAGAGACGAAGGATCTACCTGCACATGTTAGAAGCAGGCCACTAACAAAAGACGCTAGATCCTTCGCTTCGCTCAGGATGACAATTAGCGCCCACTCTTTGGCCCAATCCACGCCCCCGCGTAGATCGTGATCACATTCGCCGAGCCGTAGAACGGCGTCACGACAACGGCACCATTCGAGAGGCTGCTCAAGGAGCGGTCATTCGCATAATGCGCGCGGGCGTTGCGACGAAAGCGAATGCCGATGTCGAATGCTCCCGCGCGGGCATTCCGAGGTCCGATACGCAAGCCAACGCCGGTGCTCCACGCAAAGTTGCCGGCACTGAATATCGTCTGATCGTCGCCGTTGTCACCGTCGTATTCCGGCGGCCTAACGTTCATCGCGCTCCGGAAATACGAGAGCCCGGCGGTCGCAAAACCATACGGTCGGATTCTCCCGTTCACCGCCGTCACTTCGGGGCCGAAGTCGACCGAGTACATCTGGTGCTCGCGCACCGCGTATGAGACATCGGTATTGCCCTGGTAGATCCCGAACTCGTCGTACTGCGGAACGTTCACGTCGCCACTGACGTACCCATAGGCGAGAAAGCCACCCTCGAGCCGCAGTGCGACGTGTCTCGCACGGTCCAGAGCGTATGCCGCATGAACACCGAGGTCGCCACCACCATCTTCGTTCCGGAGAAAGGCACCAACCGGAACGCCCCACCCCGCGAAGATCGATCCCGACCACGGATCACCCTTGCTTGGCTGCTCTTCTGGCGTGGGCGGTGTGAGATCGATTGGTGGCCGATCAGGGGTCTTCTGGCCGTGTACTGGAGTGGACAGAAGAAACGGAAGCAGAATCGCGAGCGAGAGTATGCGTGGCATATGCGCGCGTGGTTGCGTCCCAAAGCACAGCCCTGATACACGCGATGAAAAGAAGTGTTCGATGCGCTATATTCTTGCCATGCCTGAGCCTATCTATCTCGATCACGCGGCGACGACGCCGGTTCGACCCGAAGTGCGCGAGGCGATGGAGCCGTTTTTCGGCCCGCGGTTCGGCAACCCATCGAGCATTCACCGCTGGGGACGCGAGGCCCGCGTCGCACTCGATGAAGCGCGCGAGCGCGTCGCCGCCTGCTTGGGTGCGCGACCTGACGAGATCTGCTTTACCTCGGGTGGAACCGAATCCGACAATCTGGCGGTACTCGGCGCGTGGCGCGCTCGCCGGCGTGACGGGCGCAACGTGGTGGTCAGCACGCCCATCGAGCATAAGGCAGTACTCGCGGCCGTCCATCAGGCAGCTCGTGAGGGAGCGGAAGAGCGGCTTTGCGCGATGACGCGTGACTGCGTCGTCGACACGAGCTCGTTCGATCGACTCGTGGACGACGACGTCGCGATCGCGTCCGTCATGTGGGTCAATAACGAGATCGGCACCGTTCAGCCGATCGAGCAGCTGGCTGGAACGGCGAACGCACGCGGTGTGCTCTTTCACACCGATGCCGTGCAGGCATTCGGCAAGGTGGAGGTCGACGCAGGCAAGGTGCCGTTCGACTTTCTCTCCATCTCGGGTCACAAGATCGGTGCGCCCAAGGGATGCGGCGCCATGTTCGTTAGGCGTGGAACGACTCTGGAGCCGCTCTTTCACGGCGGAACGCAGGACCGCGGCCGGCGCCCAGGCACGGAGAATGTCGCGATGGCGGTCGGACTCGCACGCGCCGCAGAGCTCACGCTCGCCGAGCGGGAGGCGGAATGTCGTCGCCTAACGTCGCTCCGCGACCAGCTCGAGCACGCGATCATCGAGCAGGTCCCCGACGCGATCATCCACGGACGCGGAACACGACGCGCCCCGCACATCTCCAGCATTTCCGTGCCTGGTACAGACAGCGAGTCGCTCTTGATGGCGCTGGATCTACAGGGCATCGCCTGTTCGGCGGGGTCCGCGTGTCAGAGCGGCAGTGTCACGCCGTCGCACGTGCTCGTCGCCTGTGGTGTGCGCGCGGACATCGCCAATGCGGCGATCCGGATGAGTCTCGGTAGCCTAACGACCGAGGCGGCAATCGAGCGGGTAAGCCAGGTGTTCCCGCATCTCGTTCGCAAGGCGCGCGGCCATTCTCCCTCGGCGCGGCCGCAGGCGGTCGGCGCATAAGCCATGTCGGAGCGGGTGCTGGTCGCGATGTCGGGCGGCGTTGACTCCTCCGTCGCCGCGGCGCTGCTCGTCGAGCAGGGCTACGACGTCGTTGGCGCGACGATGAAGCTCTTCTGCTATGGAGACGACGTCCCCGACCGTCCGTGCTGCTCGCTCGATTCGATCAACGACGCCCGCCGTGTGTGTCAGCAGCTCGGCGTTCCGCACTATGTGCTCAACCTCGAGAGTGCATTCGGCCGCGACGTCGTCGGCAATTTCGTCGACGAGTACGCCCGCGGCCGCACGCCGATTCCGTGTGTCCGTTGCAATACCTTCACCAAGTTTCGCGACCTGTTGCGCAAGGCAGACGCGGTCGACGCACGATGGATCGCCACCGGGCACTACGCTCGCGTCATCGACAGCGCCTTGCACCGGGGACTCGATCCGCGGAAGGACCAGTCCTATTTCCTGTGGGGCATCCACCGGGACGTCGTTAGGCGGATGCTACTCCCCGTTGGTGGGCGCACGAAGCCGGAGACGCGCGCGGTCGCGCACCGGCTCGGCCTCGAGGTCGTGGCCGAGAAAACGGAGAGCCAGGACATCTGCTTCGTCCCGGATGGCGACCACACGAAGATCATCCGCAAGCACCTCGGGGCGGATGCGCCGTCGCTGTCGCCCGGACCAGTCGTTCGCTCGGACGGCAGCTTGGTAGGAACACATGATGGCTTCGCGCGCTTCACGATCGGGCAGCGACGGGGCTTGCCGGGCGGCTTCCGCGAGCCGATGTACGTCATCGACATCCGGGCCGAGGACCGAGCGGTCGTCATCGGACCGCGCGAGGAGCTCCTTGGACATGGCCTCGTCGCACGCGAGGTGAATTGGCTCGGCGAGGCGCCCGCAGTCGGAAGCCGGGTCTCGGTGCAAGTGCGCCATCGTGCTCCCGCCGCGGCGGCCGAGATCATTCGCCTGACGGCAAACGAA
>DATBBP010000416.1:0-2530 GCA_036270935.1 Gemmatimonadaceae bacterium | reverse complement strand
CGATGGCAGCGCATTCGTCGCGCCGCCATCGCGCTTGGCGTCGTCACGACCGTCATCGGGTTGACGCTTGGCCTGAGCCTGCTGTTTGCACCAAGCATTCCGACGCTCCACCCACAGTCACTCACTCGGAAGCCAGTCGTTAGGCTCTCCGAACGAGCGCGGCTGCTCGTCAAGCGACGGTTTCAACAGGCGTTGGCGACGAGTAACCGGCGAGTGCCCGCCGCGCGGCACGTCAACCGGATGCCGTCGCTTCCGGCCAACGGTCAGAAGGCGCCATCAGCCGGCGATCCGGTGATTGGCGGATTCTTCGTCAACTGGGATGACAACTCGTACGCGTCCCTCGACGCCAATCTCAGGCAACTCGATCTCGTCATTCTCGAGTGGGCGTTCGTTGCCCCCGGCGGCGACTCGCTGCGTCTCGACACGCTGAACGGCAAGCGTGCAATGGCGCGGGTGCTCGAGGAGCCGGTCGACAGACGGCCGAAGCTTCTGCTGATGGTGAGCAACTTCAATTCGTCCGCTCAGGAGTTTGGTCAACACGAGTTGCGCGGGCTGCTCACGAGTCCGGAGGCACGGGCACGCGCGATCGCGCAACTCACACAGGTCGTGCGGGCGAATGGACTCGCCGGCGCCCTCGTCGACTTCGAGGCCACCGACAACTTTCCGCACCTCCACGAGCTCTCGATGCAATTCACGCGGGAGCTTCGCAATGCACTTCGACCGCTCGGCAAAACCGTCGCGTATGCGGTACCGGCTTCGATCGCAGACAAGGATCTGCGGGACATCGCGAGCTCGGTCGATCAGGTGTTCGCGATGATCTTCGACGAGCACTACGGGAGCGGCGATCCAGGCCCCGTCGCGAGTCAGCAGTTCTACGCCGACCGCGCGCGTGCGATCGCGGCGGTCGTGCCGCGTGAGCGGCTGATCCTCATGGTCGGCGCCTATGGCTATGACTGGAACGATCGGAACGGAAGGATTGCCGCGGACGAAGCGACGTTCCAGGACGTGATGCGGGTGCTCCGCGACAGCGGCGCGGTGATGCGGATGGATCGGGCTTCGCTCAATCCCGTGGTGACGTTCGAGAGCCCGGACTCGACCGATCACGAGATTTGGTATCTCGACGGCGTCACCGCCTACAACCAGATCCGCGTTGCTCAGTCGTTAGGTGTCGCCGGGGTCGCCTTCTGGCGTCTCGGTTCGGAGGATCCATCGCTCTGGCGCGTTCTGGATGAAAAGGGGCACCTGCTTTCGCCCGATCGCCTAACGGCTGCGCTTCCCGGTTACGATCCCGAGATCGATGGCGAAGGCGAGATCCTGCGCATTCGCGCCCAGCCGGTGTCCGGGACGCGGCACATCCGCGTCGATTCGACGACCGGCTCGATCGTCGGCCAGCAGTTCTCCAGCTATCCAACGCCATACATCGTCCAGCGCTTTGGCGCCCAGGAGATTCACCCGCACTGGGTCGCGCTCACCTTCGATGACGGACCCGATCCCTCCTGGACCGGCCCCATTCTCGATACGCTCCGTTCGCGTGGCGTGAAGGCGACGTTCTTCGTCATCGGCGAGAACGCGGACGCGCACTTGGCGCTCCTGCGAAGAATCTATGGCGAAGGGCATGAGATCGGGAATCACACCTACTCCCATCCGAACCTCGGCCTAACGGGACGGAAGCGAACCGAGGTCGAGCTCGATGCAAACGAGCGGCTCATCGAGGCGATGCTCGATCGCCGCACGGCGCTCTTCCGACCACCCTACTTCGGCGACGCCGAGCCAACGACACGGAACGAGCTCGTTCCCGTCGCCCTGGCGACGGAACGCGGCTACATCACGGTCGGTCTGCACGTCGACTCGCAGGATTGGCAGGATCCCCCGCCCGATTCGATCATCAAGAACGTCCTCGATACTCGGCCAGAAGATCCGACGGACCGTGGAGATTGCTCGGATTCGCTCGCTCGCGGACAACGCACGACCGCGTGCAACATCGTGCTGCTGCACGACGGAGGCGGCAACCGCGCCAACACGCTGGCGGCGCTCGGGCCGCTCATCGATTCACTTCGCGCGCGTGGCGACACGCTCGTTCTTGTTTCGCAGTTGGCTGGCCTCACACGCGACGAGGCGATGCCAGCGTTAGGCGCGAGGGGCGGCCTCGAACGCGTGTTGCTCATTGGCGGCTTTGGGCTGCTTGGCGTCGTCGAGTGGCTGCTGTTCTGGATCTTTACGATCGCCGTAGTGCTCGGCGTCGGCCGATTGGTGGTCATCGGGGCGCTTGCCCTCTTCCAGCGAATCAAGCAGCACCAGGATCGCTCGCTACCAACGTCGTTCGCGCCGGCGGTCAGCGTCGTCATTCCCGCGTACAACGAAGACAAGGTCATCAGTCAAACGATCGACAGCTTGCTCGCGCAGCAGTACGCAGGCCCGCTCGAGATCATTGTCGTCGATGACGGCTCGCGCGACGCGACATATCAACAAGCACGCGCGACGCACGGAGCGCACCCGCGCGTGCGCGTGTTCACGAAAGCGAATGGCGGTA
>DATBBP010000415.1:0-2667 GCA_036270935.1 Gemmatimonadaceae bacterium | reverse complement strand
TGCCGTCTTTCGAATCCGCTCATCCAACTGACGGAACCAGTACGCGGTGTCGTGGCCGCTCCAGCAGTGCGGCTTGCGGTCGCCGTACTCCACGACGGCGTTCGCCGGGGGATTCTTGGCCTTCTTGAGGAAATCCTCCATGAGGTACACGGCGTTGTTCAAGTGCCACGTATCCATGGTTCCGACGTAGAGGTGGATCTTCCCCGTCAGCTTCGGGCCGAGCGTCGCCCAGTCACGCTCGAGAATGTTTCGCAGGTCGTAATGGTCGCGCCAATAGTTAGCGACTTGGTGATCGATGACTCCCGTCATCGGGTCCCAGATGTACTTGGGGTCTCCGTCAGGACCCACAGGGCCGTACACCGCTTGCCAAATATTCCATTGGTCACCTGAGCGGCCGTGCGTGCCGAGCACGAGCTCCCAATGCACGTCCTCCTCGGTGACTGACATGAGATGATCGTAGTAGTCGCGGCCGTCGGCATGCGGCGTTTTCTTCCAATCTCCATTGTTATAGAAGGCGTTTTTCTCGTCGTAGATGTTTATGACTTCATACATTCGAAAATCGATGGCATCAGGGCAGGCCGCCCACGCCCCATTGTAGTCGTCGGGATAAAACATCTGCGTCGCGAGCGCTTCCCAGCCACCCGTCGAGCCGCCGAATGTCCCGCGCGCCCAGCCTTGCCCGAGTCCGCGGAATTGCTTCTCGAGGTACGGCATCAGCTCGTGGTTGATCGCGTCGCCGTACGGTCCGACGTTCTCGGAGTTCACGGCGTAGGAGTCGTCGTAATACGGATTGGCGTGCTGAACGATGACCATCAACATCCGCGGGAAGCCCGGCGACGTCCACTGCTTGTAGAACTCGTACGCGTTATCGGCGCCGCGCGCGTTGGGTGACGGCGAATCCCGAAAGCCGCGCAGCTCGGACATGAAATGCCCGTGGTTGATCATCAGTGGGTAACGGGCATTCGGGTGCTCGTCGAACCCCTGCGGTAGCAGCACGATGGCGCCGAGGTACATCGGACGCCCCCAGAACTTGGTGAGCAGCGGGCTCTGAATGCGAACGTACTTCACGTACTTCGTGTCGTTAGGCTTCGGGAGTGGCGGGATCTCCTGGTCGAGCGAGAGATGGATCGTTGCGTCGCTGGTTGGGTCGACGCGCAGCTTCACTGGCTTGTTGTAGAGATTGCCCGGCGACGTGTTCCAGTGCTGACCTTCGCCCTGGTCCATGTGCAGCTTGACGACGTGCCCGTCGCCGCGATGGAATGTCTCGTACTTGTTGAGTACTGCCTGAACCCAGTAGTCGCCCGGCGGGATGTCGGCGATGCTCTTGAGCGGATAGCCGAAGGTGCTGCCGTCGACGTACGCTTCCTGACCGGGCCGCAAGGAGTCGACGTCGATGCCGAAGGCGAGCTGGGTGTCCGCGTCGTAGACGTTGTTCTCGAATCGCGGCTCGCGCCGGTCGTTGTTCGAGATCACGAGGATCACACGGCCGTCGAGGGGCTGGGCGCTCCGCGACGCGGGGAAGGAGATGCCAATGCGGAGTCGCGTTGGAGCGGGTGCGTCTTGCTGGGCGAGCGCGGAGCTGACAGCTAGCGTCGTTAGGATCGCGGCAACGGCGATCGGGGGCGCGAATCGAGTGGGTAGGGGCATGACTGAGATACATCATGCCGCGCTATACCGTCAAGCGGCCATGCCGCATCACGCATCCCCCGTTATCCGCTGATCACGCCCACGCGGGCAACCACGCCTTGGTGACGCGCTCGATGACGGCGCCGAAGCGCACGTCGTCGCGGATCTGGTCGAGACGCGGATCCCACAAGACTGCCTGCGGCGTCCAGTAAACGTGAAACGGCTCGCGCGCGAGCCACTGAAAGGCGCGCCGTCCGTCACCAACGCTCGCCCAGGCGAGGCCAAGATTCAGCGGCATGGCTCCGTACTGTGCCGCCTCGCGAAGCAGTTTGCGTGCCCGATGTGTGTGGCCGAGGACTGCGAGCGCTGACGCATGCTCGGCGAGGAGATCGCCACGAAGATCACGACGTCTCGTGAGACCAGCGTTGATGCTTCTCATCACAGTCTCCTCATCTCCCAATCGCGCCGCGACGCGTGCGAGACCCGTGTGTCCCTCCTCGAGATCCGCATTGAGATCGACCGCCGGTTGGATGCTCGACCGCGAGAGGTCGTACTCTCCACGCAGATAGCGCTGCCATGCGAGAATCCCGACCTGGATCGGCGACACGGGATTGAGACTCGCCGCGATCGTCTGCTCGCGAATCGCCTCTTCGCGCGCACCGAAGCCCGTGAGCCGCGTCATGGAGAGCCAATGGCGCGCGTCTGCGTTCAGTGGATCGAGGAGTGTCGCACGGCGAAACGCGTCTTCCGCATCATGCCAGCGTCGACGGAGAATGTTCATCCCTCCGATCGATGTGTGCGCGGCCGAAAGCGCATCGTCGAGCGCGAGTGCGCGCTCGGCGCTCGGTGCGCCCTGCGTGATCGCGACGTCCACGGGCGCATAACCGCGGCCTCCCATCACGACCCACGAATCCGCGAGTCCGCACCACGCGTCAGCGGCCCTCGCGTCGCGCTCGACCGCACGTGTGAAGTAGGCGATCGCGCGTTCGACCGAGACTCGCGTCCGCTGATGCCAATGATGTCTTCCTTGCGCGATGATGT
>DATBBP010000414.1:0-5107 GCA_036270935.1 Gemmatimonadaceae bacterium | reverse complement strand
CTGTGCCTCTGCCGCGACCGCAACGCTCGTGAGGGCGACGCCGGCGAGGAGTGGAACGATGCGAAAACGGTGCATACGCACTCCCAAGGGGTGGGACGAGGTGGAGTGGAAACGATACAGTTACGGAACGTCGTCGGGGAGTGTTGAACCGCTGGTTTATCGGTTCAATTTCGCGTCAGGTCTGGCGGTCGCGCGGGAACGTCTTCAAACTCGAAAGAACATTCTCACATCTACGCTCGTGGAGGACATGACGATGTTACGTGCTCGCGGCTTGGCCGCACTGACGATCCTCTCTTTTGCTGCGACGGCGTTCGCGCAGGCTGCGCACGCACAGGCCGCGAAGCGCCCGATGACCATCGACGACATGATGGCGCTCAAGAACGTCGGCCAGGCCGCGATCTCCCCGAACGGCTCCCTCATTGTCTACGCCGTGAGTGGATGGGAGCACCAATCGGCCAATCCAGCGAAGGGCGACACCGCACTCGGCGATAAGCACGAGGTTCGCTCCCACCTCTGGCTCGTTCCGGCAGATGGATCTCAGCCAGCTCGACAAATCACCTTCAGCGAGCGAGGCGAGTCGCAGCCACAATGGTCACCCGACGGCTCCTCGATCGCGTTTCTCTCGGCGCGAGGCGCCGCCGCTGGCGACGAGCAACCGCGGCCCGAGATCTATGTTCTTCGTCTCGCCGGCGGCGAGGCGGAGAAGATCACCGGTGCCAAAGAAGGCGTAACAGGCATGAGCTGGTCGCCCGATGGCAAGCGCATCGCCTTCCTGAGCGTCGACTCGCTGCCAAAGACGACCGACGCCGCGCGCAAGCGCCGAGACGACCCCCAGGTCTACGAGGGCGACTTCCGCCTCTCACACGTATGGGTCGTAGAAGTGGCGACGAAGAAGGAGAACGAGCTCGTGCACACGACGGAGTTCACGGTGCGTGGCGCGCCGAGCTGGTCGCCTGATTCGCGGCGCATCGCGTACGTGACGACGCCGTCGACGCTCCTTCGCGACGAGCGCCGCAACGCCTTCATTGTGGACGCGACGACAGGCCAAGCCGAGCGCATCGACGCGGGCGCAGCCGTGCAAGGAACGCCGGTCTGGTCACCGGATGGACGGACGCTCGCGCTGGAGACGCTGCGGCAAACGCACCCGATGGTGCCGGACAGCATGCAGTTTCGTGAGATTCTGGACTCCCATCTCGAGCTGTACGACGTCGCCGCCAAGCGCGGGCGCGACGTGAGCGCCGGTTTCGACAACTCGCCGGGTGCGATGACGTGGAGCCCCGATGGAAAGTCGCTCTACTTCACCTCGGGCGACCGATTGTATTCGAGCGTCTTCCGCTTCGACGTCGCAAGCGGCAAATACGCGCAGCTCACCCAGCGAGAGATCATTCGCGGCGTGACTTTCGACAAGAGCGGTATGCACACCGCTTTCGTGATGGACTCGCCGCTGTCGCCCGGCAACGTCTATTCGTCCGACGCGACCTTCGCGTCGCCGCGCAAACTGACGGAGGCCAACCCGCAACTCGCGAACTTCGCGTTAGGCGAGAGCGAAGCCGTCACCTGGAAGAGCTTCGATGGTCAGGACGTCGAAGGCGTCCTGCTCAAGCCTGTGGGATATCGCGCTGGCCAGCGCTACCCGCTGCTCGTCGACATCCACGGCGGTCCGACCGGCGCGCACAACATCGGGTTCAAGGCGAACTGGGGATCACCGGGACAGTTCTGGGCGGGTCAAGGATGGGCGGTGCTGTATCCGAATCCGCGCGGCTCGACGGGCTATGGAGAGAAGTTCATGCGCGGCAACGTCCCGGATTGGGGCGGCGGCGACTACCGCGACATCATGGCGGGCGTGGACGCGATGGTCGCGCGCGGCATCGCCGACGGCGACAAGCTCGCGGTGAGCGGCTGGAGCTACGGCGGCTATATGACGAGCTGGGTGGTGACGCAGACGAATCGCTTCAAGGCGGCAATGGAAGGCGCGGGACTGACGGATCTCGTGAGCATGTACGGCACGACGGACATTCCGGGCTATATCGCGTCGTTCTTCAACGGGGTGCCGAACAAGCAAACGATGGAGTTCTACCGCCAGCGTTCGGCGATCACGTTCGTGGACAACGTGACGACGCCGTTGCTCATTCTTCACGGTGGCAACGACGGGCGCGTTCCGATCGGCCAGCCGATGGAGTATTTCCGCGCACTGAAGGATCGTGGCAAAACGGTGCAGCTGGTCTTCTATCCGCGCGAGGGCCACGGGTTCAGCGAATACTATCACCAGATGGATAAGGTTCGCCGCGAATTCGATTGGATCAATCGGTACACGTTAGGCACACCGAAGTCTGTTTCATCGCGGTAGTGGCGAGTCGTTCGTACGCCGCGTGCATCATGCCCGGCGCCCACCAACCGCTCGAGATCCGCGAGCTCCCAGCTCCGGATCTCGAGCCGGGTGCCGCGCTGCTCCACACGATGTACTCGGAGGTGTGCGGCACCGACGTCCACCTCCACCACGGCCAGCTGGACGTTCCCTTCCCGATCATTCCGGGCCACGTCTCGGTCGGTGTGGTGGCCGAATCTCGTGGCACGCTCAGTGACATCGAAGGGGAGGCGATCCGTGAAGGCGATGTCGTCACCTTTCTCGATGTTCACGAGACGTGCAACGCCTGCTACCACTGTCTCGTCGCACGACAGCCGACGCGCTGCGCCAGGCGTCGCGTGTACGGCATCACCTACAGCGCCAACGACGGCTTGTTAGGCGGCTGGGCGAAAGCCATCTGGATGAAGCCCGGCGTGAAGATGATCCGTCTTCCGAAAGATCTCGCGCCGGAAACGTTCATCGGCGGCGGTTGCGGTCTCGTAACGGCGCTCCACGCCATCGACCTCGCTCACGTTAGGCTTGGAGAGTCGGTCGCCGTGCTGGGTGTTGGGCCGGTTGGGCAATCGCTCGTTGCTCTCGCCGCCCTCTCGGGTGCGAGCGAGGTGATCGCCGTCGGCGCGCCTAACGACCGGCTCGCCTTCGCGCGTCGGATGGGAGCGACCGACACGCTCGGACTCGACCTAACGAGCGACGAGCGCGTCGCCGCCGTCCGAGCTGCGACGCGCTCACGTGGAGCGGACGTGGTGATCGAGGCGAGCGGCAGCCCCGACGCCGTTTCGCAAGCGCTCGACATGGTCCGCGACGGCGGCCGCGTCGTCGTTTGCGGCCACTACACGGACAACGGTCCGGTCGAGATCCACCCGCACTGGCAGATCAATCGCAAGCACGTCGAAATCCACGGCTGCTGGGGCTCGCAGTACCATCATTTTCATCGCGCCGTCGAGCTCGCGACTCGGTTCGGCTCACGCGTCCCGTGGAGCGAAATGGTCAGCGGACGATACTCGCTCGATCATGCGGCAGATGCGCTCGCGGCCGTCGAATCTCGGGCGGCGATCAAGGCACTGATCGTTCCCTGACGGAGACTGATCACTCTGTCCGTCCCAGTCGAAGGGGGTGTCCGTAAATGGGACGAAGTCGAGTTGCGTGAGTCGAGCTGTTTGGCAGTATTCCGGGCGATGTACTCGACCTGTCTCTTCTGCAACACTTCGCTCGGGAACAACGACCAGATCGCGGCGTTCCCGGTTGGCCATCGCCTCGCGTACGACCCAACGCGCGGACGGCTTTGGGTGATCTGCACTCGCTGCGGACGCTGGAATCTGTCGCCGCTCGAGGAACGCTGGGAAGCGATCGACGAATTCGAGCGACTGTTTCGCGGAACACGTCTGCGCTACTCGACAGACAACATCGGGCTCGCACGCGTCGGAGAGCGCCTCGAGCTCGTGCGCATCGGACCCGCTCTCCTGCCTGAGATTGCGTCGTGGCGCTACGGCGCGCGCATCGAGCGCCATGCGGCGAGCGCGAACGGCAAACAGCGGACAAAGGCACTCGCTCGGCGCGGAACCGTGTTGCCGGTGTGGATCGCGCGCCGCGCGGCCGCCGCGCTCGCCGGCTACGCGACGACCGTCGGCTTGAGCGATGAGGCAATGCTGAAGCTCCGCACCTTCCGTCGTGGGGATGCCGTGCTCGCGCGCGCTGTCGACGAAACCGGCGTTCCCATCGTCATTCGTTATGCGCACCTCGGCGCGGCAGAGTTGATTCGCCCGGACCGTGACACGCCGTGGCGGCTCGTCGTTCGTCACGACGGCGGCATCGCGCGTCTCTCCGAAGGCGCCAGACTCCGCACCGCCGGGAAGATGCTCGCGTCGCTCAACTTTGGCGTCGCGACCAACGCTGAGGTGCGGCACGCCATCGCGAAGCTCGACGAGGCGGGCGATCGCCAGGGCTATTTCACGCGCGTCGCATCGCTCGCTCTGCGCACGCACTGGGGCCGCGTCCCCGACGCACCCGACGAGGGGCTCATCGAGCCGGTGGGATCGAGCTTCGCCGAGCGCATCGCCTTGCAGCTCGCCAACCGATCATTCTGGGGACGCGGCGGCACCGGCAGCGACGAGAGGACGCCTCTTTTCCGCTTGCCTTCGGTAGACCGGCTCGCGCTCGAGATGGCGTCGAACGAGGACATTGAGCGGCGTGCGCTCGAGGGCGAGCTCGCGTCGCTCGCCGAGGCGTGGCGGGAGGCCGAGGAGATCGCGAATATCTCTGACGAGCTGTTTGCCGATGAGGTGTTCGAGGAATTCAAGCGGCAATACACGCAGCGCGTGGGTCGCGCGGACGAGAGCGAGTAGCGCAGCCCACTGTCATCGTGAGGAGCGAAAGCGACGAGGGATCTACTATCCTTGCTGGGTGGGCTTGCATCTAGCCAAGGACAGTAGATCCTTCGCTTCGCTCAGGATGCCATTCGAGTTCCAAATCCCATATCCCTCGGTAACTATGCGGATCTGGCACGCTCTCGCTCTCTCGCTGGGTATTGCTGCCTGCAAGCAAGTTGGAAGCAAGACCGACACGAGCGCCACCCGCGCCGCCGCTGGCGGCGTGCCCATCGTCGCCGACGCGCGAATCGGCACGCCCAATCCGCCAGCCGGATATGCCGAGGGCGATTGGACCATGCCGGCGCGCGACTACGCGAGCAGTCGGTATAGCACCCTCGCGCAAATCACGTCCGCGAACGCGAAGAATCTCAAGGCG
>DATBBP010000413.1:0-4251 GCA_036270935.1 Gemmatimonadaceae bacterium | reverse complement strand
CAGAATGTTTATAAGAAGCTGATCGAGCTGGTCTCCGTCGGCGCGAATAACGGTCGGCGGGCCGGCTTCGATACGAACGGGCAAGCGCGTCTCGAGTGCCGCAACTCGCCGGACCCACGTACCAATGTCGAGTGGAACACGGTGAGGAGCGGGAAGCCGCGCAAGTCGGGCGTAGGCCGACATGAATCGAATGAGCGCCTCGGAGCGACCGCCGATCACCGACAATCCGTGCCGAATATCGTCATCGATATCACCATTGCGCGTCGCCCTGTCGAGGAGCGTTTGCAGACTTCCGGCGATCGATTTGATCGGCGCGAGCGAGTTGTTGATCTCGTGACTCAGGACGCGCACGAGACGACGCCACGCCTGCAGCTCTTCCTCGCGTAGCGCCTTGGTCACGTCGGCGAGAACCAGCAGCGTGTGCGGCCGACCATCCTGTCGAAATGATCCGCGACGTACTTCCCAACGGCCAGCACCGCCAGGAAAGGTGACATCCATCGTGCGAGGCGAGTCGCCGACGAGACAATCGGCGAGTCCCACCTGATCCGCCGTTTTGCCCAGCAGCCGCTCTGCGACATGCCCGAGCAGTCGCTCACCGGCGCTATTGACGAGCCGAAGACGTTCGTCGTCGTCGAACGCGAACACGGCAACGTCGATGTCCGCCATGACCGTGCGCAGAAGAGCCGTTGCTTCCATCGCCCCGAGGCGCTGCGTGCGCAGTGTCTCGCCGAGCAGATTCGCCTCGAGATACGCGAGACCAAGCGCGTCGTCTCGCTCGGCGCCGCGCGCGCGAATCGAATAGTCGCCCTCGCGTAGCGCCGCGAGCATGTTCGACAGTGTTTGCAACGGGCGTACGACGCGCTCGCGAAGCACGAATGCCGTGATCAGCCACGACCCGAGCACCACCAGCCCGAGTGTCCACTGCACTTTGGCGCTGTAGTTGTCGCGCCAGAGAAGAACGATCGACACGACGATGCCTGGCAGCCCGGCGAGCAGCGCGAGCTGCAGCACTCGTCGCTCGTGAGGCGCTAGCGGTTTCTCTCGGCGTGCGGCCATTGAAGAAAAGGGGACGCTCTGGCCTACAGCTCGTAGGCGGCGATTCTCCGATAGAGAGCGCTGCGTGAAAGACCAAGAGCCTGCGCGGCACGGCTGACGTTCCCGTCGTAACGACTGAGGGCCTTCTGGATTAGTAAACGCTCTACCTCCTCGAGCGTCAGATCCTCGAGGCGAGGTGCCGCCGTGCTCGCGCCGCGCAACGCGAGATCGTGCGTGCGCACTTGTTCGGTTTGGGCCAGCAGTACCGCGCGCTCGACGGCATGGTCCAGCTCCCGGATGTTGCCCGGCCACGCGTGCTCGAGAAGCATCTGCATCGCGCCAGGATCGAAGCCCGAGAGCTGCTTTCGATACCGCGTCGCATGGCGACGAAGAAAATGCATCGCCAATGGTGGAATGTCCTCACGCCGCTCGCGCAGCGCCGGGAGATGGAGCTCGATGGTGTTGATGCGAAAGAGAAGATCCTCGCGGAACCGGCCGCCGGCGACTTCCTCGTTCAGCCGCGCATTCGTCGCCGAGATGACGCGTGCATCAACGTGACGCGCTTTGGAGGAGCCGACCCGCTCCACGTCGCCGGTTTGCAGGACGCGGAGCAGCTTCGACTGCAGCGCCAAGGGCACGTTCCCGATCTCGTCGAGAAAGATCGTCCCGCCATCGGCCAACTCGAAGCGGCCGACACGATCCGTTTTGGCGTCGGTGAAGGAGCCTTTGACGTGTCCGAAAAGCTCACTCTCGAAGAGTCCCTCGGAGAGCCCGCCCAAATTGACCGGAATGAACGGCTTTTGCGCGCGCGGCGACGCGGCGTGCAACCACTGCGCGACGAGCTCTTTTCCCGTTCCGTGCTCGCCCGTGATGAGCACATTTGCATCTGACGGACCGACGCGCTCCATGAGCTGGAGGATCGGTTTCATTTTCGGCGACTCGGCAATGAGGCGAGGTAGATTGTCGCGCCGCAACAGGCGATTCTCGTTTTCGAGCCGTCGGGCGCGCCGGAGCGCGCGACCGAGCTCCACCTGCGTACCGAGAATCGTCATCAGCCGTGCGTTGTCCCATGGCTTCTCGATGTAGTCGCGCGCGCCGTTTCGCATCGCTTCGACCGCGCCCTCGACGCTGCCCCACGCGGTCATCACGATGATCGGCAGATCCGGCTCGAGGCCACCCAGTTGCTGCAAGACGTCCAGCCCTTCCTTACCCGACGTCGTATCTCGGGCGTAGTTCATGTCGAGGAGCAGCGCATCGTAGTCGCGCTTCTCGAGCGCCGACATCACTGCCGCGGGAGAGCTAACCGCGTCGATGTCGTAGCCGTGGGTCTTCAGCAGAAGGCGCAACGCCTCGAGCACGTCCGTTTGATCGTCGGCGACGAGGACATGGGGGCGGGTTCGAATTTCTGACGGTGACATGTAGCGGTAAGCTGAAAGGATCGAGGCTCTGCGTGCTAGTGCTTTTTGGAAGCGCACAACAGAACGGCGGGACAGCGACCTGCCGTCCCGCCGTTCATTTCACAGCGCTGTGCGGATCAACGCGCGACGGCGCCTTCAGTCCCGGTAATCCAACCGTCGTTCAGCTCGACGATACGATTGCCATACTGCGCGTTCACTTCCGAGTGCGTTACCTGAATGATCGTGGTGCCCTCGGAGTTGAGGCGCTTGAAGAGCTCCATGATCTCGCGCCCCTGACTCGAATGCAGGTTGCCGGTCGGCTCGTCCGCGAGGATGAGCTTGGGCTTTGCGATCACGGCGCGAGCGACGCCAACGAGCTGCTGCTGACCGCCGGAGAGCTGGCGCGGATACAGATCCTTTTTTCCGACCATACCAAATCGATCGAGCGTATCGCCGACAATCGCCTCACGCTCCGACTTCTTCACATTTCGATATGAAAGCGGGATGTCGAGATTTTCGGCGACCGTGAGATCGTCGATCAGATGGTATTGCTGGAAGACGAAGCCGATGTGCTCCTTGTTCAATGCGACGCGCTGTTTGTGTGGCATCGCGTGCACCGGGTGGCCAACGAAGTAAAACTCGCCGGTCCACGCGCTATCGAGCATGCCGAGGATGGAGAGGAGCGTCGACTTGCCAGCGCCCGATGGGCCCATGATCGAGATGAACTCGCCAGGCTGGATGTCGAGCGTAATGCGGCGGAGCACGAACATGCGGCCAGCTGGCGTCTCGAAAACCTTCTCGAGATTTCGCATGGCGATGAGCGGACCGGTGATCGGCGCGGGCTCGGCGGCCGCGAGACGCGACTGCGTCGACGAAGAGAACAAACCCATTGAGTGCTCCAGAGAGGGCAGGCCGGACGCGCGTTCGCTTCCGACTGCCGAAAACTAGCGCTGGTGACGAAGGCAGACAACAAACAGGCGGGCGTTTAGCTATTGCTAAACACCCGCCCTTTCATGCGACGACGCTCAAGCGTGCGCCTGACCCGGACGGCTCTCTTCGACGACGCGGCCGTCGAACAGATGGACCGACCGGTCCGCGTGCGCAGCGTAACGCGGATCGTGCGTAACCATGCAGATGGTTGCACCACCGCGGTGCAGCTCGCGCAGCAGCTCCATCACGGCCTCGCCGTTCGTGGAGTCGAGGTTGCCCGTTGGCTCGTCCGCGAGCAGGATGAGTGGATCCCCAGCCACGGCGCGGGCGACGGCGACACGCTGCTGCTGACCGCCGGAGAGCTGCGCCGGATAGTGCTTCATGCGGTGGCTCATGCCGACGCGCTCGAGCGCGTCCTGGACGCGCTGCTTGCGCTCGCTGGCCGACATGCCGCGGTAAGTCAGGGGCAGCTCGACATTCTCGTACACCGTGAGGTCGCCGATCAGGTTGAACGCCTGGAAGATGAACCCGATCTGGCGGTTGCGGATTCGGGCGCGCTGAGACGGAGTCAGCTGGGCCACAGGCTCACCGGCGAGGGTGTATTCACCCTCGGTCGGCGTATCGAGCAAGCCGAGGATCGAGAGAAGCGTCGTCTTGCCGCATCCCGACGGCCCGGCGATCGCAACGTACTCGCCTGGTTGTACCTCGAGGTGGATGTCCTGAAGGGCGTGCGTCTCTACCTCGTCCGTGAAGAAGATCTTCTTCAGTCCGGCAAGCCGAATCAACGGCTGATTGCCATCGCCGGCCAGCGCGCCGGCGGAAAGAGGCGAGGGAGATGTCTTGGCTGCGGATTCAGGCATGGTTTGCCACGGGCTGGGGTCTAGGGACT
>DATBBP010000412.1:0-1667 GCA_036270935.1 Gemmatimonadaceae bacterium | reverse complement strand
GCGCGCCCTGCAGGACTCGAACCTGCGACCTCCTGGTTCGTAGCCAGACGCTCTATCCAACTGAGCTAAGGGCGCGGCGAAACCCCTATTATACCAGAGGGTGACTGATCAGCAGTTCATGCGCTACGCGCTCAATCGAGCGATTGAGGCGGGCGAACGCGGTGAAGTGCCGGTGGGTGCGATCGTCGTCGTCGACGGCGACGTGATTGCCGAGGGCTTCAATCAGCCGATCGCGACGAGCGACCCCACCGCGCACGCAGAGATCGTCGCGATCCGCCGCGCAGCTGCGCTGCGTGGCAACTACCGCCTGACTGACGCCTCGCTCTACGTGACCATCGAGCCGTGCCAGATGTGCGTGGGTGCGATGATCCACGCTCGCATCGCGCGCCTGATCTACGGGGCGCAGGAACCAAAGGCCGGCGCCATCGAATCCGCCATGCGCGCGCACGAGCACGCATCGTTGAACCATCGGATGGAGGTCACGGGTGGTGTCCTCGCCGAGGAATCGCGCCGGCTGATGCAGGCGTTCTTCCAGGAACGCCGCCAGGCATCTCGCCCTGAACCGTAGTAAAATAAGAAGTTCCGGCGGCCCAAAAACGGAGAGGTACCGAAGTGGTCGTAACGGGGGCGCCTCGAAAGCGTCTTGCCGGGTAACCGGCACGGGGGTTCGAATCCCTCCCTCTCCGCCATCCCCACAAAACTCAAATGAGGCCCGTTTTTCTGGCCTCGTTTGGCGTACATGCGCGAGGTCTCAATTCACCCCGCAGATGACCGTACTGTGACTCTGACTACCTTTGCGGGCCGTGATGTTGTTCGTGACGGTCGAGCGTCCGAAGACGGCCAGGTCACAGGTACCCGGCGGTGACTTTCTTGTGTTCTTCAGACCGCGTGTGGTGTGGCGTCCGCGATTGTAGATACGTAAGATCGGCGCTCGTCACGTGGGCCTGAACCGGAGCACGTCCGCGTCGGACCACGACGTATGGCGATCGCTGGCGCGAAACGACCATGGCATCGCGAGCGGATACCCGCGGTTCGCGGCGAGCGTCAATCGATCGAACACCGTCTGCGCCGTCGGGCTCAGCTCCGGCCAGATGTCGTTCGGGGCCGACGCGAATTCGCCGAGAATCGTCGGACACCCACTCTGAAACCGATGCGGATCGAGCCGCCTGGTCCCGCCGGGATAGTGGTGGAACTGATTGATCTCGGCGACCACCCCTGATCCGCGAAGCGTGTCGACCGACGCAAAGCCGACCGTCGACTGAAATCCTGCGCCACGGATACGCGCCTGGCCTTCATCGAGAAACGCGCGCATCTCGTCCTCTTCGACTGGGCACTCCGCCCGGGGATCGAGATGCCATCCGCGAGTGATCCATTCGGGTTCGTTGATCAATTCCCACGCGTACACGGCGTTTCGATGCGCTTCCGATACCTCGAGCAGTGGTGCGAGCACGCGGTCAAGAAATCTCGTACGAGTCGTCGGGTTCACGATCGCATCGGCGCGTCCTTGCTTCACCCAGTTCGGATCGTTCGTCGCTGGAGAACCCGACGACTCCAGCAGCGCCACCGGTTGTATGCCCGGCTCGCAGAAATGGAAGTCCAGGAGCACGGGCAAGAGCGCAATCGGATCGCCTGCCGCACTGACCGCGTCGAATCGGCGAAGCAACTCG
>DATBBP010000411.1:0-3158 GCA_036270935.1 Gemmatimonadaceae bacterium | reverse complement strand
GAGACTCCAGACGAGCACGCGCTTTCTTCCATGCCGGTCGCCGAGCACGCCGAAGACCACACCGCCTAACGGTCTCGTCGCGAAGCCGACGGCGTACGTCATGAGCGAGAGGAGCACGCCGCTGCGCGGATCGACGGCGGGGAAAAACACGCGGTCGAAGACGAGTGCGGCGGCAGATGCAAAGACGAAGAAGTCGTACCACTCGACGAGTGATCCGATCGAGCTCGAGATCAGGAGCGTGCGTGTGTGGCCACTAACGAATCGAGTCGCCGGGCCACCACTGCTTGTTCGAGTAGATGGTGCCGAATATGGCATGGAGTCCCGGGCGCGCATCCTCGCTCCGCAACACCGCGTCCAGGCGTGTCGCGAGCGGCGTCACTCGGCTGAAGTCGCGATATCTGCCGTAGCTGTGAAAGAATCCCCACGGACCGCCGTGCGCGATCTTGCCGAGCCAGATGTCGGGCAGGAGGATGTACTCGGCAAGATAGAACGCGTTGAGTGTCTTCATACGAGGCAGATCGCTCTCGATCACGCGGTGCGGCAATGAGCCGTGCTTGCCCCACTGTACGTCGATGGCTGGTTGGCCCTTACCACGCCACTCCGTGCTCAGAATCGTGCCGTGCCAATACGTCCAGACCTCCGTCGCCGAGCCGGTCTCGCGATCATACCCCACCCAGACCTCTTCTTCATCGCTCGGCTTGGTCCAGGGCATCCATTGGCCATTGACGTCGTGACTCCAGAGCAGGTGGTAGGCGATGATCGGGCGCGAGGGGTTAACGACTGCCACGACACGGAGCAATGGAAAGGGCTCGTCGCGCTGAACGTAGAGCACCGGGGCAAGCGTGCGGGCAAGCTGCCAATCGACGGAGTCGGCGATGCCTGGCGGCGCGACGGGAACCGGAGGCAACTGCACGTGCCGTCCGCACGCGGAACCGACGAGGGCGAATCCAATGACTGCCAAGGTACGCATGCGCTGGCGTACTGAAGGATTCGCGCCAGTGGGGCGCGGGATGCGGGATGCGGGCAACGACATTTATCGTCTTCGCAATATCGATCACACCTATCAGCCTACGGCCAGCCTGAGCGATGTTTATCGATTCCAGCTCAGCCTTCGCTACAACTCTCAGTAGCCTCATTCTTGTCATGCGCGACCACGTGAAGCGATTTGCAGCGAAAGCTGCGGTTTTGCTCGCAGCGATAATTGGCCTCGGCGGTTGCGACGGAGCGTCAGCTCGTCCGGCAGTGAGCCGCACCACGCCACCGGAGTCAACGCAGTTTCGGCTTCCGACGGGCGCGGTGCTCGACCCAGCGGTGCGCTCGGTCGAACTCGGATCACTGCCGCTTGCGATCGCGGCGCATCCGGGCGGACGATACGTGGTCGCTCTCCTCAGTGGCTGGAGAGAGCAGGGAATTCAAAGCTTCGATCGCGCAACCGGGCGCGTCGTGCAAACGGTGCGGCTGCCAGCGGCGTTCCTCGGAGTCGCATTCAATCGCGCCGGTGACACCCTGTATGTCTCCGGCGGGTTTCGCGACGTCGTCTACGAGTTCGGGTGGCAGGACGGTCGGGCGACGTTGATCGATAGCATCCCGTTGAGTGAACGGGCGCGGCGGCTCGGTCAACGATATCCCGCCGGCATCGCGCTGTCGCCCGACGGCCGGACTCTCTTCGTCGCTGAAAATCTCTCCGATTCGCTGGCCGTGGTCGACATTGCGAGCCATCGCGTGCGACAGCGGCTCCCGTTAGGCAGATATCCGTACGGGGTCGTTACGACGCGCGGAGGAGAGGTCTTCGCCTCGGCGTGGGGCGACAAGGTGTTTGCGTTCAAGGCGAATGCGTCAGGTACGCTAACTCCGGATCGACAGCTGGCAGCGGGGCGGCATCCCTCGGCACTGCTGCTCGATCGTGACGAGTCCCGGTTGTTCGTTGCGTCCGCAACCACCGATCGCGTGACGGTGCTGGATGTTCGCAGTAGGGAGAGGGTCGCGGAGCTCGCTGATCCGCCGCCGGCTGGACCGGACGAAGGAAGTACGCCAAACGCACTGGCGTTGTCGACTGACGGGCGCCGTCTCTTCGTCGCCGAGGCGGACAACAATGCCGTCGCGGTGTTCGAGCTCGGCGCCAAGACGATGGGCAGGCAATCCGGCCGTGCCCGCGATACCCTGGCCGGCCGCATCCCCGTCGACTGGTATCCAACGGCGCTCTTGTCGTTAGGCGATACGCTCCTTGTCGTGAGTGGCAAGGGCCGACACACGAGCCCCAATCCGGATGGACCAACGCCGTATAGGCCGGCGCCGGCGGGCGGACACGCCTACACGCTTGGACAGCTGAATGGCTCGCTGATGAGTATTTCCCTGTCGGCGCTCGAGCCCGCGTCGCTCGCGGCATTTACGAAGCGTGTTGCGGCGTCGAACGGCTGGAACAAAGGAGCTCGACCCCGCGCAGCATATCCGCCGTTCGAGCACGTCATCTATGTGATCAAGGAGAATCGAACATACGATCAAGTGTTAGGCGATCTCTCGCAGGGCGACGGCGATTCCTCGCTGGTGTTCTTTCCGCGCAATAACACACCAAATCATCATGCGTTGGCGGAACGGTTCGGCATCTTCGATCGTTTTTTCGTCAACGCCGAGGTGAGCGCCGATGGCCACAACTGGTCGATGGGTGCATACGCCACCGATTACGTCGAGAAGACCGATGCGTCGAACTACTCGAAGCGTGGCAGAACCTACGACTACGAAGGAACCAACCGCGGCGCGGGCTCGCGGTTCATTCCCGAGGACGATGTGAGCGAGCCGGCGAACGGGTACCTGTGGAATCTGGCGCAGCGAGGGGGCATCAGCTTTCGCAACTATGGCGAGTTCGTTTCGCGCGATGCGGCGAGCAGCGCCCTTCGTTACATCGGCAACAAGCCATTTCTGAAGGCGCACACGAACAACGAATATCCCGGTTTCGACCTCGACGTGCCGGATCAACACCGAATCGACGTCTGGCGGCGCGACTTCGAGCGCGACGTCCGCGCCGGCACCTTGCCGCAGCTTACCATCCTGCGATTGCCTAACGACCATACGGCGGCGCTCAAGGCCGGCGCGTTGACGCCGCGGTCGCTCGTGGCCGACAACGACCTGGCCTTCGGTCGCCTGATCGAGGCGCTCTCGAA
>DATBBP010000410.1:0-3052 GCA_036270935.1 Gemmatimonadaceae bacterium | reverse complement strand
GTGGGGAGTGTATCGCAATCTCGCATAACTGCCCGCCATAGCGCGGCGATCTCGCGAGTCGCACTGGAAACCCGAGCCACAGAGAGAAGAGCGGCATGAAGCGAGAAGCGCTGATGGCGCTGGCGGCGCTGGGGATGGCGTTACCGTCCCTGCGCGCCCAGGACACGACGCGAGCGCAACGCCCCGTCGCCTCCGATACCACAAGACGCATGACCGCGGCGGTACCGGTGGGCACGCCACTCGAGCAACTGGTCGCCGACGAAGCGCAGCGGCGCGCGAACATCGCCCGCGTTCTGCTGATCACGAACGCGCAGGTCGCGGTGCAGCAGGAAGCGCTGCGCAATCTCAGCGATCAGCTCTATGTCAGCGAGCAGCTCGTGGGTGCAACGCATGGTCAGCTCGCACTCGCTGCCGAAGCGCTGCGCAAGCAGCCCAGCACAGTGCTTTCGGTGTTGTTCGCGGCCGATTCGATCGCTGCGCCGCACCTCGGCAGCCTCGCGCTTTCGATCGACGGCGCGAATACGGCGATGATGACGGTCTCGGATACGGGACGCACCGCGTTCGGCGTCGGCGCAGCGGACGAGTTGTTTCGCGGCGCCGTGCTCCCAACGCCGCACACGATCGTGTTGACGGCTACGCTGAACGGACAACCGCAGCAGCTCGTGGCCCGCGTGCGCGCACTCGGCGACGCCGTCACATACGTCCAATTCGCCATTCAGGATGGAAAGCTCGTACAGACCTCCTGGGCGAGCCGGACAGCCAACCCATTCTGAGCGGACAGCGGAGGTTTAGATGATGAGAGGATTGAGCCTCGCTGCGCTCGCGGTCGTCGCGCTGCCGCTTGCCGCGCAGCAGCGTCCAACGACGGCCACGACGATGACACTGGCGGACACGTCGCTTCTGCCGCCCATCGACCCGGCGCGCGCGCTCGAAGCAGAGGTTCGCGTTGCGCTGAACGATTTGCTCGCGAATCGCACGGTGTCGGCGCTGCAGCGTCTCCAATGGCTGGCGTCACTGCCGCCCGCCGCGTCGGCGGGAACAACGAGCGAGACACTCCGCGGGCGCGGAGACATGTTGTTTCTCCTTGCCCAGGCGCAGTACCGGTTAGGCATGGACAGCGCATTCCGCGCGAATGCGCAAGCGGTATTGAGCAGCGGGCCAGCGCGGTACGCGCCGCTCCTGCAGTCACAGCTCTTGTTAAGTGCTTATCGAACGGGAGACTTTGCGCGTGTCGCCGAGCTCATGAACGGCCCGGCGGCCGGTCAAGCCCGAGGGTTGGCGGCGCTCGTTGGTGGTCTCGCGGCGTACCAACTGCGCAACTATCCAAATGCGGCGACGAAGTTCGCCGCGGCAAAAGCGGCCGGAGCACCGTACGCCGACTTTGCCGAGTACATGGATGTGTTGACGTCGCTGCGCACCGACACGACGCGTACGGCGGCAGCCTTGACGCGACTCGAGGCGCTGGCGCAGACGGCGAAGGGAAACTTCGCCGATCAAGTGCGTCTCACGGCGGCGGAGCTCGCATACGAGACCGACGCCTACGATCGCGCGATCACTCTCGCCAATGCGGTGACGCCTAACGGTGGATTGGCCCCGCTGGCGCTCATCACGAAGGCGTGGTCGCAGTACAAGAACAAAGACATCGCCGGGGCAGGCCAGAGCTTCGCCGCCTTTGCTGATCAGTATCCATTCCTGCCTCAGCGCGACGAAGCACGGCTGATGGCGGCGCAGTCGCTCCTCCAGTTAGGCAAGACAGACGAATCCGCCCGACTCTTCCGATTGGTTGCGGACTCCGGTCGCTCCGAGTCGGCGCGGCTCGACACGAAGTCGAGTGACGCCGTAATGAATCTCGCGCGTGCGCTGGTACGTGCCCGCGCCGCCGGACTGCTTTTCGCGAACGATCCCGAGATGGGTAAGACGATCGCGCTCGAGGAGACTGCGGGCGCCGATCCGCAGATTCTCGCATCGGTAATGACGGGGACGACGCCCACGCTGCCGCAGGTCGAGGTCGCGCGCATCATCTCGTTGAACGATCTGACGCAGCGCTATAACGCGGTTGGCGATTCGCTCGGCAGCACGTTGCCGAAGCGCGTTCTTTTCGCGCCAGCCTCCGCGAACGCCACGGCGACATTGTTCGCCCAGCGATCGGAAGCGGTCATGGCAGCGGATCTGGATGCGGCCGTCACGTCGCAGCGACTCCGTCTCGCGACTCGCAATGCAACGCTTCGCCTGATGCAAATTCGCGGACTCCAGCAGGCGATGAAGGGCCGTGGCGATACGGTTGCGAAGCTCGTCGCTCGCGTCGACACGACCGACACTCGGCTCCGAGGACTGCTGGCGAGCATCGATTCAACGGAATCGCATCTGCGCGGGACCCTCGTGACCGAGGTACGCAACGTTCAGGGCGGACCGGCGTACGTGCTGTCGGTGCGAGCCGACAGCCTCCGCCAGCGCGGATTGATCCCGCCGGGTGTGGACGTCGAAGCGCTCGTTGCCGCGCGCACCGACTCGCTACTCAATGCGCTGCCTCTTTTCCTGCTGCGCGATTCCGTAAGGACCCGACTCGGCATCGTGCGACGACAGCTTGCCGATTCGCACGAAGCGATTCAGGCGGCGGACGTATTGTTCTCCGCGGCGGAGACGGGGCAGCTCACAGACACGAGCGGAGCCCTGAACAGGTTGCGGAGCGCGCAGGCTGCGGCAATGTCGCGCCGCTCGGAGGCCGAAGCCGGGTTGATCGCGGCCGTGAGCACCGAATTGACCGCACGCGCGAGCGAGCTTCTGACGCTGCTGCAGCATGATCTCCAGGCGGCGGAATTCGGTACGGCGACGGCCGCGTTCTTCAATGCGATCGACCAGGGGAAGACGCCGACGGCAGGCAATCGCTCGAGCGACGTGGATGGCCTAACGGGAAAGGCGCCTGCGGCGGTGGGCAGCCTGACGTCGTCACCGAGTACGAACGCACAGGGCGGGGCTGCTGCGGCGAGTAGGGCAGCGCCAGCGCGCTCCGGTACACCACCCACGCAGAAGAAGTAACCGATGACACGGATCA
>DATBBP010000409.1:0-1945 GCA_036270935.1 Gemmatimonadaceae bacterium | reverse complement strand
CGCTCGCCCCGCACGCGCGCGGCCAGCAGCTCGGTGACATCGTCGACGTCGGCGCCGAGTTTCAGAAACCCGAACAGGCTCTCTTCGCGGCGAGTCGGGTGATTCGCTTCGATCCGCGGACCGGACGTGGCGCGTTGCAGTGGGATCGCTACGTGCGCCAGCCGAGCTTCAGTTTTCAGAAGATCGATCGCGGCTTCGCGCGCGCGACATCGAACGAGTTTCCGGGTACGGAGTACGATCGCGATCCCGTGCTTCCGTTTGCGATCGACTTCGTCAGTCCGCGCACGGTGCGGCTCCGGTTCGCTACTCGTGACGTGCCGCTTGCGGACCTCGAGAGCACGCCCTCGCTCATGCTTGCCGGCCCGGTACCGGTCGACACCTCCTGGCGCATCGAGGCGACGGACAGCGTCGTGACCTATCGAAGCGCGTTTGGCAGAGTGCGGATGGTGAAGGATCCGTGGTCGATCGAGCTGTACGATGCCGCGGGCCACATTCTCACGCGCACACAACGCTTCAACGAGCCACCGTCGTTGACGACGTACATCCCGTTTTCCTTCCTGCGTCGGTCTCGCGACGTCGGGCACAGCGCCGCGGCGACCTTCGAGCTCTCCGCGGACGAAAAAATCTACGGCTTTGGCGAGTCGTTCACGCGTCTCGATAAGCGCGGTCAGCGAATCGTCGCCTTCTTGCGCGACGCCATGGGCGCTCAGAGTGCGCTGCAGTACAAAGCGATCCCGTTCTTCCTCAGCAGCAACGGCTACGGGATGTTCGTGCACACGACGGCACCGGTCACGTTTGATGTAGGAGCCGAGTTCGACTCGCATCATACGATCTACAGCGGGGATGAGCTGGTAGATCTATTTGTCTTTCTCGGAGCGCCCAAAGACGTCGTCTGCGAGTACACGGCGCTCAGCGGACGAAGTCCGGTGCCGCCACTCTGGTCCTTCGGCTTCTGGATGAGCCGTATCACGTACAACTCCGAAGCACAGGTGCGCGACGTCGCCGCCAAGCTGCGGCAGTATCGAGTCCCGGCAGATGTGCTGCACCTCGACACCGGTTGGTTCGAGACCGATTGGCGTGGCGACTTCCAGTTCTCCCGATCACGCTTCAGCGCTCCGGCGCGAATGATCCGCGATCTCGCCGCCCAGGGCTTTCATGTGAGTCTCTGGCAATACACCTACTTCACGCCCAAGAACCCACTCTGGCGAGAGCTCGTCGACAGCGGCTACGCCGTGCCTAACGATGGAGGCCGCTTGCCAGCCGAAGACGCCGTGCTCGACATGAGCAATCCGGCCGCCGTTCGTTGGTACCAGCAAAAGCTGAAAGCGCTGCTAGCGATGGGCGTAGGCGTCATCAAGGCCGATTTCGGCGAAGGAGCGCCGCTGACCGGGATCTATCACTCCGGACGCACCGGCTGGTACGAGCACAACCTCTATCCATTGCGCTATCAGGAAGCGGTGACCCAGGTAACGCGCGAAGTGCGCGGCGCGAACGAGGGCATCATCTGGGCGCGGAGCGCGTGGGCAGGGAGCCAGCGATACCCAGTACACTGGGGCGGCGACGCCGAGAACACCAATCAAGCGATGGCCGCCGAGCTCCGCGCCGGGCTCTCGTTAGGTATTTCCGGCTTTACCTTCTGGAGCCACGACGTGGGCGGCTTTCTCAATCGTGCACCGCGCGATCTGTATCGGCGTAGGGCTCGCCTTCGGTGTGCTCACGTCGCATACGCGGAGCCATGGCGCTCCGCCGCGCGAGCCGTGGACTTACGACTCGGCCTTCGTCGACGACTTCCGGCGCGCCGTGGAGCTGAAGTACGCTTTGATGCCTTACGTCTGGGCGCAGGCGAAGGAATCGGCAGCGCGAGGCTGGCCGATGCTGCGCGCGCTCTTCTTCGAGTATCCCGACGATCCGACCTCCTGGCTGGTCGAGGACGAGTACCTTTTCG
>DATBBP010000408.1:0-1719 GCA_036270935.1 Gemmatimonadaceae bacterium | reverse complement strand
CGTTGCCGTAAGCGCGGCGTTGAAAATCTTCCACGGCGTGAGCGGCGCCCGCTGGCTCTTCCTCTCTGGTCTCGTCGTCGGACTCGCGCTGATGGCCATCCGATGACCGCGCGAGCGATTGCCCCCGTGCCGCGTCCAGAGCGGCGCACCGCCCTGCCGATTCGCACGCAGATCGCGATCTTCTTGCGCCTGCTCGCGATTCAAGGTTCGTGGAATTACGAGATTCTGCTCGGAAACGGTGTCGGTTTTTGCCTCGAGCCCGCGCTTCGTCTACTGCCAGAGGGGGTCCACAGCGACCACTTCAAGCAGGCGCTGGCTCGAGAGAGCAGGTACTTCAACGCGCATCCGTATCTCGCGTCGGTCGCGGTGGGCGCTCTCGCGCGCGCGGAGCTCGATGGCGAGCCTCCGGAGCGAATTGAGCGTTTTCGAACGGCGCTCTGCGGGCCGCTCGGGAGCGTAGGCGATCGATTAGTGTGGGCCGGGTGGCTGCCCTTCTGCAGCCTCGTCGCGCTCGCGGTGTTCGGTCTCGGCGGCGGACCGGTGCTGGTGCTGACTGTCTTTCTCGGATCGTACAATCTTGGCCACTTCGGGCTGCGGTTGTGGGGATTGCGCACGGGCTGGAACCATGGGCTGCGCGTCGCCTCGGCGTTAGCGAACCCCGTGTTCCGTATTGGTCCGCAGTACATCGGCCGGCTTGCCGCGGCGGCGACCGGTTTCGCGATTCCGTTAGCGCTCTATCGCGTGATTGGCCCGGGCCTCCCGCTGCTCGGTTTCGTCCTCACCGCCGTCATGGTGAGCGCATTCCTGCTCGTTCGCCTTCATGGTCGAATCGAAGGTTGGCGTCTGTCGCTTTTCATTCTCGCTGCGTTCGCCCTCTTCTCCGTGGCTCACTGATGCCCGAGCGTAAAGTTCAGATTATCAATAAGGCGGGATTGCATGCCAGGCCGGCGGCGGAGATTGTGAAGTTGGCGGCAAAGTATAGCGCTGACATCACCGTCATCCGCGACGAGCTCGAGGTCAACGGAAAGAGTATCATGGGGGTGATGATGCTAGCCGCCGAGTGCGGTTCGACCTTGCAGCTAAAGGCGGAAGGGCCAGACGCGAAGGAAGCGCTCGAGGCGCTGGCGAAGCTGATCGAAAGCAAGTTCGGCGAGAGCTGATTGGGAGAGGCCACGTGAAGCGTAAGCTGTCCGGCATTGGAGCGTCTCCGGGAATCGTCGTTGGCACCGTCCAGCTGCTGCGCTGGGAAGTGCCAGACGTCGCGCATCGCATCATTCCCGACGACGGCATCCCCGCCGAGCTGACGCGATTCCGTAATGCGCTCGAGGCGGCAAAGGAGCGCTTGCGCCAGATTCGCACGCGCGTCGAAAGCACCGTGGGACGCGAGGAAGCCGCCATCTTCGAGGTCCAGCTCTCGATTCTCGAGGATCCCGATCTCACGCGTGGCGTGGAAGAGCTGATCCACCAGAATCTCGCCGCCGAGAAAGCGTTCGACATTCAAATGCTCGAATCGCGGCAGCGCTTTGCGCGCGCCGCGAGCCCGATGGTTCGCGAGCGCGTCGGCGACCTCACCGACGTGCACATCCGCGTCCTGTCGCTGCTGCTCGGCCACGATCCGATCGACATTCCGTCCGGGTCGAGGGCGATCCTGGTGACGCACGATCTCACGCCGAGCCTAACGGTGCAGCTGGATCGGACGTCGATCGTCGCGATTGCGAC
>DATBBP010000407.1:0-5619 GCA_036270935.1 Gemmatimonadaceae bacterium | reverse complement strand
GATGGATCGAGACACCGAGACCCGCGGCTCGCGTGCGTGACCGGCATCTTTCCATGCTTGCCGGAAGACGCGGATCTGGCGAGCCTGCTGAACGTGAAAGGGCTCGCCCGACTCGTCCGCCTTGAGTGTGGAGCTTTGCATATTCATGCCATGCTGTGCGGCCCAAGTCGCAGTCGCATTAGACGCTGAGCCCCACCAGATACGATCGCGCAATCCCGGTGAGTGCGGCTCCAGCCGAAGCAGCCCGGGCGGGTTCGGGAACATCGGCCTTGGGTTGGGCCGGGCGAATCCATTCCCTTTCAGAAGTTCGAGAAAAACTTCGGCGTGACGACGGCCGAGGTCCGCATCGGTTCCGTCTTCTGGCGGCGCGTACCCGAAATGCCGCCAACCCTCGATGACCTGCTCGGGCGAGCCGCGGCTGATCCCGAGCTGGAGCCGGCCGTTGCTGATCAGGTCGGCCGCGCCCGCGTCCTCGACCATGTAGAACGGATTCTCGTACCGCATGTCGACGACGGCCGTTCCGATCTCGATGCGGCTCGTCCTGGCGCCGACGGCCGCAAGAAGCGGGAAGGGAGACGCGAGCTGCTGGGCAAAGTGATGGACGCGAAAGTATGCGCCATCCGCACCGAGCTCCTCGGCCGCCACAGCCAGCTCGATCGACTGCTGTAGAGCATCGCGCGCGGACCGCGCGACTGATTGGCGCGATGCGGTCCAATGACCAAAGGATAGAAAGCCGATCTTCTTCATGCACCCAACGCTACCGGAGTCGATGTGGCTCGGACGGCGCCACCGTCAGTGAGTACGTCCGAAAATCCTCGTCGAGCACGTAGCCGAGCTTGACGTACAACGCCTGCGCCGCCGTGTTGTCGTGCGCGGTCTGAAGTGAGAGACTGCTCACGCCGGCCCGGTACGCCGCATCTGATGCCGCATTCATCAGTGCTTCCGCTACACCCTGTCGTCGCGCATGCTGGGCGACGAACAGGTCGTTGAGGATCCATGCCCGATTGCAGCCAAGCGACGAGAACGTCGGGTATAGCTGCACGAATCCTAACGGCTCCGCGCTCGCGCTTTTCGCTTCGGCGACGAGAATCAACGAATCGCCGTTGCTCAACCGCTGTCGCACGAATTGCTCGGCGAGCGCGAGATCGGGGGCTTTGCCGTAGAACTGCCGATAGGCGTCGAACAGCGACGCGACCGCAACGGCGTCCGCGACCGTCGCTTGGCGAACGGTGAGGTCATCATGGCGCATACCTCACTCTAAGGTAGATCGCACAAACACTACATTGCCGTCGGGAACAGGTCCGTCGGCCTCTTCATCAACGGGGCACATGTGCCCGCGAGGGTCAGGCGGGTCTTACCAACGTGCACGCCAGTGACGGTGCACAGTGCGAAGCGGGGTCGCGGGATAACCTTGCCATCGGGCAGGGTCATCTCGCCGGTGAACGTTCCCGTCACGCGGGTGACCACTGTGATGCGCGAAGATGTGCGAAGCGAGGACGCTCGCCAGCCGTTCTCCGTACGAGGTGGGCTTCGGAATCGGAGCGCGCATCTCATGGTCCAGGGCCATTCCGAGCGAACGGATGAGAGGATCGGCGCTCCCGGACTGGGGGATTATTTCCGGATAGTGTAGACCCGTCTCGGCATGGGCTATGTCGCCAAAGACGAGAGAGTCGAGAAAAATGACCGTCAACTCGAACGGGTCTTTGGTCCGCACTCGCCTCGTTAGGCCCGCTGGCGAGATCGAGACCACGTCGTTGGTGATTTCTCTCGTGACGATTGTGTCACCGACGGTCAGACGTAGCGCTGAAGCACGACCGACGTGAGGGAGACAAACCGCTAGTTGGGGAAGCTCGAGTTCATCGATCTCGTGCTTCCCAGCGAACCGATACCGATGGACCTCGATACCTGTCCAGTTGCGGTTATAGCTTGTGGGCGCTGATGACGACATCGGTGCCCTGCACAGCGTCGGCAACCGCACTGGCCTGGCGAGCATCTCCGTTAATGATTCGCAGCCCCACTTGTGGCGCCTTCAGCTTGCTGGGATCTCTCACGAGAACGGTAACTTCATGAGCTGCCGAGAGGGCACGCTCCAGGATCAATCCACCCGTTCTGCCCGTGGCCCCGAACAATGCGATTTTCATATAAACATTCCCTTGGAATGCTGAAAGCTTACTCGCTTTCCCCTGACCGAAAGGAGCCGTGACGCCGCCCTACAACGTAGAAATCCGCGCCGGGCAGCCGGAAGGACGACAAGTCTCCTCTGTCACGCTCGTGTTGGCTGGTGCGCTGCTTTTGGCCACGACGTCCAATGCGCAGACAGTTCGCCAGCTGAGCCGCCCTTCCGAATTCAGCGTCGATCAATGGACGACAGTCGAGGGACTGCCACAGAACTCGGTGAATGCCATCGCGCAGACGCTCGATGGCTACGTATGGGTCGGAACGTTTGGTGGCCTGGCCCGATTCGACGGCCTGCGATTCGGTCTTGTCGAGCGAGTAGACAGCGCCGGCCGCCACATCGATCGGGTGCTGTCGCTTGCCGTGGCGCCCGATAGCGCGCTGTGGATTGGGACGGAGAACGGCTTGTTTGAATATCGGGGAGGCCACTTCACGAGGTTTACCGCGTCGGACGGTCTCCCGGATCACCAGATCACGGCCCTCTATTTCGATCGTGCCGGCTCGTTATGGATCGGGACGGAGCATGGCGGCGCCGCGCGCTTCGATGGCCATCATTTTTCCGCCATACACGACGTGAACGGCGTGCGATTCGCGACCGTGTCGTCATTTGCCGAAGATCGGCGTGGCGTCATGTGGATCAACGCGCGGGGCCACTATCTCGCGCTGGAGCGCGGGTCGCCGAACAGCTCGGGAGCGAGTGCGCTTGCCAGGTACCATTTCGATGTGCTTTCGCTCGAGGACAGCGACGGGACCAAATGGTTCAGACGCCCTGAGGGGGTTGGCCGCGTTAGGCAGGGGAAGGTGGACCTCTTCCAGCCTGGTTTCGGCCCGGAAGTCATGATCGCGGGAGAAGGCAGAAACCAATACTGGTGGGGCACGTTCACTCATGGAGTCGTCGAGTTCCGCCCTCACGGCGGGAGCACGACGCGCGAGTATCCGCTCACCGATGGTACCAAGAGCTATTGGTCACGCGCACTCCTGGACGGACACGACGGCAATGTGTGGGCAGGAACGACGAGCAATGGCTTGCTGCGCCTGAAGCACAATCTGTTCACCACATATCGTGCCGCGAACGGGCTCTCGCACGACATCATCACACCCGTTATGGAGTCGCGCGACGGCTCGCTCTGGGTCGGCACAAATTGTGGTGGCGTGAACGCCATCGATTCCTCGCGACAGTCGGTGCGGACCTACATGGGTAGCCGAGCGGGGCCCACCGGCGATCCATGCATCTTCGCCCTCACGCAGGATAGTGCGGGTGCGATCTGGGTTGGATCATACGGCGGCGGCCTAACGACAATCGCGAACGGCCGCGTGCAACGTCTGGGCGGCCTGGGCGTCCTCGAGGACAGTGTCATCCTGGCTCTCTTCACCGACAGGAGTGGTGGCGTCTGGGCCGGAACCAACGCGGCTGGCGTCGCCGAGATCGTCGCCGGCCGCGTGCGCCGTCGGTTCACCACCTCCAATGGGCTGGCGCACAACAGCGTGCGAACGATCACGCAGACGCGTGACGGCAACATCTGGATCGGTACGCTCGAGGGTCTCAGCCGGATCACAACTGATGGCCGCATAACGAACTTTCGGGCAGCCGATGGTCTCTCCAGTGAGTACATCCGGGCGATTTACGAAGACAGCGATCGCACCCTCTGGATTGGGACCTACGGCGGTGGATTGAATCGTCTGCGCGACGGAAAGTTCACCCACGTCACCGGTGCGGACGGACTTCCCGACAACGTCGTGTCGTCAGTTCTCGATGATCGGCGGGGCAATCTCTGGATGAGCGGCAACCGTGGCGTCTTTCGCGCGGCGAAGGTAGAGCTGAATCGGTTCCTGGATGGCCGGTCGCACCGGGTGCACTCGGTTCTCTACGGCGTTGCCGACGGATTGGTGAACGCGGAGACCAATGGCGGCTTTCAACCGGCCGCCTGGCGCGACCATCTGGGACGGCTGTGGTTTCCGACCATCAAGGGCCTAACGAGCGTCGATCCGGCGGAGGCCACTATTGGTGCAACGCCGCCGCCGGTGGCGCTGGATGAGATCATCGTCGATGGCGAGACGCATGCACCGGCGTCGGCGATTCGCATCGGGCCCGGGAGACCGAACGTGGAGTTTCGCTACACGGCGGCAAGCCTGTCGGCGCCGGAGAACGTGACGTTTCGATATCGATTACAAGGCTTCGACGATGAGTGGATCGAGCCAGGCGCGAGACGGGTTGCGTACTATTCACGACTTCCGGCCGGGCACTACCGCTTTCTCGTCAGCGCCGCCAATCGCGATGGCGTCTGGAATCCCGCGGCCACCTCGATGCAACTCGAGGTGCTCTCACCGCTATATCGGCGAGCATGGTTTCTGACGACGATACTCGGTGTCATCGTGCTCTTCTTCTGGAGCTTTCATCGGCGCGTCGTGCGGGCGCGCAGCAACGCCGTTGGCGAGGAGCGTTCGCGTCTCGCGCGCGAGATTCACGACTCCTTGTTGCAGGGCTTTGGTGGGATCGCACTGCAATTGCATGCGGCGTCGGCGCGCCTCGCGTTGCCATCGGCGCAGCAGCCTCTGCTCGATCGCGTTCAGACGATGATTGATCAAACGCTCAAACAGGCCCGCGAAGCCGTGTGGGATATCCGTCCCCTCGACGAGACGGGTACCGATCTCAGTACCGAGTGTGAGGAAACCGGGAAACGCATTCTGGCAACGAGCGCGACGCAGCTTCGGGTCGGCGTCCACGGCCGTGTGCGACGCCTCCACTCCGCCTCGCATGTCGAATGCGCTCGAATCGTTGCCGAGGCACTCACCAATGTGCGCAAACACGCCGGCGCGACGCGGGCGACCGTCGATTTGGCCTATTGGTGGCGAAGTCTGCACTTAACGATCACCGATGACGGCGCCGGATTCGACTCCGACTCCGAGCAGCGGCGGCCTGGGCACTGGGGCTTGCTCGGCATGCGCGAACGTGCGAGCAGAATCGGAGCGCGCCTCACGCTCCGGAGTGAAGCGGGGCGTGGTACCACGGTCTCGGTCAGAGTCCCGTACCGAATCGGATTGTTCGCCAGACTCACGCGGCACAGCTAAAGATCACCCGAACGGCGTATTGTTCGCCGGCCAGCCGCCGAGTCACCGTATAGCATGGCGCCCAAAGCGGGAGATGCCGACCGGATTCCCGGCGCTGCGGACGGGCGCGTCATTCGTGTCATGACCGTAGATGATCATCCGGTCTACCGCGACGGCCTGGCCGCGCTACTCGCGTTGCATAACGATTTCGAGCTCGTCGCGGAAGCCGGTGATGGCCGCGAGGCGATCGAGCTGTTCCGCCATCATAGACCCGACGTCACGCTGATGGACTTGAGCATGCCCGTCATGGGCGGCGCGGAGGCGATCGGCCGAATCACGAGTGAGTTTCGAGACGCGAAGATCATCGCCCTCACGACCTACGAAGGCGATGCCGAT
>DATBBP010000406.1:0-4234 GCA_036270935.1 Gemmatimonadaceae bacterium | reverse complement strand
CTCCAGAGCATTCCAGAGGAACTCTACGAGGCGGCCCGCATCGATGGCGCGAACGCGCTGAGACGCTTCTGGCATGTCACCATCCCGCAGCTCGCGCCAACGTTCCTCTTCGTCGGCGTCGTAACGATGATCGGATATTTTCAGCTCTTCGCTGAACCGTACGTGATGACGGGCGGTGGGCCGCTCAGGGCGACGACAAGTCTCGTGCTGTTCATGTACGAGGAAGGCTTCCGCTGGTGGCGGATGGGCGTGGCGGCTGCGATCGCGTTCGTGCTGTTCGCCATCATCCTGCTCTGGACGCTGCTCCAGATGCGCGTTCAGCGCGAGCGGGCCTAACGATGACCACCGCTGCCGAGCCGGTCGTCGCGCGAAATCCCGCAACGGCGGCGTTGCTGAAAGCGCTGCTGTACGGTTTGCTCATCGGCGGAGCGATCGCGGCGCTTCTCCCGACACTCTGGATGATCTCCGCCTCGTTCATGGCGACTGGCGAGGCGAACTCCTATCCGCCGCATTTTCTGCCACACACGCCGACACTCGAGCACTATCGAACGTTGTTCAGCCGCCTCAGCCTCGGCCGCTATCTCGCCAACAGCGCATTCGTATCGATCGTCGTCACCGTACTCTCGCTCGTCGTGAACTCCCTTGCCGGGTACGCGCTGGCGAAGTTGCGCTTCAGAGGCCGCGAGCGGCTCTTCCGCGGCCTCGCGTTAGGCCTGGTGATCCCGGTGCAGGTTTCGATGCTCCCGCTGTTTCTGCTCATGAAATCGCTGCATCTCGTGAACACGTACTGGGGCGTCATCATTCCAGGTATGGCGAGTATCTTCGGCATCTTTCTGATTCGCCAATATGCGCTCGCGATTCCCGAGGACCTGCTCGACGCAGCGCGCGTCGACGGTGCGAGCGAGCTGCGCATCTATCGATCGGTCGTGCTGCCGGTGATCACGCCGATTCTCGCGACCCTCGCGATCTGGACCTTCCTCGCGACGTGGAACGACTTCATGTGGCCGTTGATCATCCTCAGCGACGATCGGCGGTTCACATTGCCGGTCGCGCTCGCGGCGCTATCAGGGGAGCATGTGCAGGATACGGAGCTCATGATGGCTGGCTCGGTAGTCACGGTGCTGCCCGTGCTGATCGCGTTCCTGATTCTGCAACGCTATTACGTGGCCGGAATCATGGTCGGGAGCGTGAAGGAATGAGCGCCCCGCTTGTGCGCTCTTCAGGATGACAAGTGAGCGTCAAGAATCGCCCCATGCGTCCTGATCACCTCGGAGTAGAACCGCGCACTCGCCTTCGGCGTTCGCTGCTGCGTCGCGTAATCGACGTGCACGATTCCGAAGCGCTTCGAGTAGCCAAGGCTCCATTCGTAGTTGTCGAGGAGCGACCACGCGTAGTAGCCGCGCAGGTCGACGCCCTGACACAGCGCCGTGTGCACCGCACGGAGATGCGAGCGATAATACGCAACGCGCAGCGGATCCTCGATGCGTCCGTCGGTCGCCTGCGGCGGATCGTAGAACGCGGCCCCATTCTCGGTGACGTACAGCGGAATCCGGCCATATCGTTGGGTGACCCACTTGAGCGTATCGGTAAGTCCGTCGGCGTAGACTTCCCAGCCCGTCTCCGTATAGGCGTGACGCGGCTGCGCGACGCGACCCGCGCGCACAGGCCGCGCCTCCGGGTCGTTACGAGTCACGCTGCGGGTGTAATAGTTGATGCCGATGAAGTCGATCGGCTGCGTGAGATACTCGAGCTCCGATGCCGAATGATCCGGCCACGCCTCACCGAAGATCTCGCGCAGCTCGTTAGGGTAGCCGCCGAGCAACAGCGGGTCGAGATACTGGCGATTCATGTAGGCGTCGGCGCGGCGTGTGGCGGCCCGATCCTCCTCGGTCGACGACGCCTCGTATTTCGGCTCGAGATTCACGACGATGCCGATTCGGTGCGCCCCGCTGGCACGATACGCTTCGACGGCCGCGGCGTGCGCGCGCAGCAAGTTGTGCGTCGCGACCGGCGCCTCGAACAGGTTGCGATGACCCGGCGCAAGCACGCCGTTCAAGTAGCCCCCGTCGGCGACGACCCACGGCTCGTTGAGCGTGGACCACATCTCCACGCGATCGTCGAGCTTGTCGAACATCACTCGCGCGTAATCGGCGAACCAGTGCGCGATATCCGGATTCAGCCAGCCGCCGCGATCGTCGAGCGCCGCCGGCAGATCCCAGTGGTAGAGCGTGACGTTAGGCGCGATGCCCGCCGCGAGCAGTGTGTCGACGAGTCGATCGTAGAATCCGAGACCCGCCGCGTTGACACGACCACGGCCCTCGGGCAGCACGCGACTCCACGAGATGCTGAATCGATAGGCGTTGAGCCCCAAGTCGCGCATCAGCGCGACGTCGTCTGCATAACGACTGTAGTGGTCGCACGCGACGTCGCCGGTCTCACCATTCACCGTGCGACCCGCGCTGTGCGAAAAGCGATGCCAGATACTTGGGCCCGCACCGTCGACCAACGGCGATCCTTCGATCTGATACGCCGACGTCGCCGCGCCCCACAGAAAGCCATCCGGAAAACGAATTGTCAATGCAACTGCCTTGTCGAGGGAACTTACGAATGGCGCGCGTAACGCTCGAGGGAGTGAGAAAGGTATACGATAACGGCTTCGTCGCCGTGCACGGCGTCGACCTCGTTGTGGAGGACGGCGAGTTCGTCGTGCTCGTCGGACCATCCGGCTCCGGCAAGAGCACCACGCTGCGCATCATCGCCGGTCTCGAATCGCTCACCGATGGCCAGCTCACGATTGGGGGACGAGTCGTTAACGACGTGCCGCCCAACGAGCGCGACATCGCGATGGTCTTCCAGAGCTACGCGCTGTATCCGCACATGTCGGTGTACGAGAACATGGCCTTTGCGCTGCAGCTCCGTAAACTGCCGCGCCCGGAGATCGAGAGCCGCGTCCGCGAAGCCGCGAACATTCTGGGCATCACCGCCGTCCTCGACCGCCGGCCGCGTCAACTCTCGGGTGGGCAGAGGCAGCGCGTCGCGATCGGGCGAGCGATCGTGCGCCAACCACGCGTCTTCCTGTTCGACGAGCCGCTCTCGAATCTCGACGCGAAGCTCCGTGTGCAGATGCGACGTGAGATCGCGCGCATTCGACGCGAGCTCTCCGCGACAGTCGTCTATGTCACCCACGACCAGGTCGAGGCGATGACGCTCGGCGACCGCATCGTCGTGATGAATGAGGGACGAGTGGAACAGATAGGCTCTCCACTCGAGCTCTACGATCATCCCCAGACGTTGTTCGTCGCGACGTTCATTGGAAGTCCGGCGATGAATTTGTTCGAGGGTGCGGCGGCGTTCGATGGAACGCCGCGTTTTGTGGCCGCGGACGACAAAGCATTTTCGATTCCTCTCCTCCCCAGCCAAACCGAACGTTTGACGGCTACGACACCCGAACGACTCGTTGCCGGTGTGCGCCCAGAAGACCTTGGCGTCGCCACGACGGCCGGATCCGGGACCGCGATTCCCGCCATCGTCGACGCGGTCGAACCGCTGGGTAACGAAGTCCTGCTCTACTTGCGCGCGGGCGGCCAAGACGTCACCGCCCGCGCGGAGCCCCATGTGCTTGCGCGACCGGGAGATCGGCTCTCACTCACGATCGATCCGGCCCGCGTGCATTACTTCGATCGTGCGCGCGGTCGAAGTATTTGACCCAGCTTCTGCCATTGGTTTATTTCCATTGCTCCGGACGTCTGCCCCGTCGTCCAATGGCAGGACATGCGGCTTTGGACCGCAGAATCGTGGTTCGAATCCACGCGGGGCAATTTCGCTGCTCGCTGGCGCTCGCTGCTCATTGCCCGTATAAGCGTTAATGGACGGACTCGCGGTACCCAGTCACGGCCTCAAGCTGCTTTCGGGCTCGGCCAACCGTGCTCTCGCCGAGACGATCGCTGATCACCTCGGCGTCGACCTCGGCCGAGTGAGCCTTGGCCGTTTCGCCGACGGCGAGATATCCGTGCGCATCGACGAGAACGTGCGCGGGCTCGATGTCTTCATCGTGCAGCCGACGAACCCGCCGGCGGAGAACGTGCTCGAGCTCCTACTGTTGATCGACGCCGCTCGGCGGGCATCGGCAGCACGCATCACCTGCGTCATGCCGTACTACGGCTACGCTCGACAGGACCGCAAGGATCAGCCGCGTGTACCGATTGGCGCCAAGCTGTTGGCGAACATGATCGTG
>DATBBP010000405.1:0-2193 GCA_036270935.1 Gemmatimonadaceae bacterium | reverse complement strand
GCCCAAGCGGACGATCATCTATTGCGCGTGGGACGGCGAAGAGCCCGCGCTGCTCGGATCGACCGAGTGGGCCGAAACGCACGACGCCGAACTCCAGCAGCACGCGGTCGCCTACGTGAACTCCGACGACAGCACGCGTGGTTTTCTCCAGGCCGAAGGCTCGCACTCGCTCGAGCATTTCATCAACGACGTCGCGCGAGACATCCAGGATCCCGAAACGCACCTGACCGTCTGGAAGCGCAAGCAGGCTAAGGCCATCGACGAAGCAAAGCCCGAGGACAAGGAGAAGGTTCGCAGCCGCGCTGACTGGCGAATCGGGGCGCTGGGATCGGGTTCGGACTTCACGCCGTTCCTCCAGCATCTTGGCGTGCCGACCCTGAACATCGGCTACGGCGGCGAGGACGAGAGCGGCATCTATCACTCGATTTACGACGACTTCTATTTCTACACGCATTTCCTCGACACCGACTTCGCGTACGGCCGGACGCTGGCGCAGACCGGCGGCACCGCCATCATCCGCCTGGCCGATGCCGACATCCTGCCGTTCCAGTACGGCAACCTCGTGGACACCGTCCGCACGTATCACGAAGAGCTGCAGCTGCTCGTGAAGAAGAAGCGCGAGGACATCGCGGAGCGAAACCGTGAAATCGCCGACGGGGTGTTCGCGGCCATCAACGATCCGCGCCACCCGCAGATCGCCCCGAAGGTCGAGCCCATGCCGCCGGCGATCGAGTTGACGCCGATCTCGCGCGCGATCGAGGTGATGGCCAGAGAGGCCGCGCTGTTCGACGAGGCGCGCGCCGCCGCGATGAAGAAGAAGCTGCCCCCCGCGGCCATGACGGCGATCGACGTCAAAATCGCGAAATCCGAACAGCAACTGCTCGATGCGGCCGGCCTCCTCCACCGCGACTGGTTCAAGCATCTGCTGTACGCGCCAGGCTTCTACACCGGGTACGGTGTCAAAACGATGCCTGGCGTCCGGGAAGCGATCGAACAAGGCCAGTACGACAGCGTGCCCGGCGAGATCGCGCGCGTCGCCAAGGCGCTCGAACGCGAGGCAGCCTGGCTCGATTCGATGACCAAGGACCTGCACAGCCTGAAGTAGGCATCCACGCACACCTCTCCGAGACCGCGCGGCGATGGCTCATCCATGGCCGCCGGGTGCTATTTCCTTCCGTCGATCCGCCCCCTCTTGAAAGACTTTTTCGGTTTGGTCCTACCCATCATCGCGAGGCGCTTCATTCCTCGCATGCGAACCTGCGCTCACCCTTGAGGCCACCGTGTAACGGGTGAGACGACGCTATCACCACCTGTTTGCCCTGAATTCGCCACATGGAGGAAGTTGGTATGAAGAAGTGGTCGTTCGTTGTTGTTGCCCTCGGACTCGCCCTCTCCACGGCTGCCCCGTCATCACAAGGAAAGCCCGTCATCGTCGTCCAGACCTTCACGACGGCCGCCGGGGTCGATTTGCCGTACGACATGAAGACCATGCAGACGCAGCTCGTGCCGGAGTTCAAGGTCATGCTCGGCAAGGAGTTCGAGATCGTCACCGAACCCCCGGCGGCGCCTGCGGGCACGGTCTACACCGTGGACGCGGAAATCACGTCCTGGCGCCCCGGTAATGCCGCGAAGCGCATGTTCGTCGGCATGGGCTCCGGCCGCGAAGCGAGCGACGTCGCATACCGAATCACCGATGGGTCGGGCAGAACAGTCCTCGATCGCAAAGAGACGATCCGCACGAATTTCTATGCGCAGGGAACCGGATCGAGCGGGACCCTGGCCCATCCGATCGCGCAGAAAATCGCCGAAGGGATCAAGGACGCGAAGCTGAAGTAGCCGCGGCGGCCCGCGGGCAGCACCGCGTCAGCGTCCCGTCCAGACCGGGGAACGTTTCCCGAGGAACGCGTCGATGCCTTCGGCGGCATCGTCGAGCAGCATGTTGCACGCCATCACTTCGCCGGTGACGCCGTAGGCGGCGGCGATCGGCTCCTCGATCTGCGCGTAGAAGGCCTGCTTCCCGAGCCGTATCGTCGCACCGCTGCGCGCCTTGAGGATGTCGGTGAAGTGCCGCACCTCGGCGTCGAGCGAATCGGCGGGGACGACTCGGTTGACGAGACCCCAGGCGAGCGCCGTCCGGGCATCGACCAGCTCGCCCGTGAGCAGCATTTCCATCGCGCGCTTGCGGCCGACGTT
>DATBBP010000404.1:0-9283 GCA_036270935.1 Gemmatimonadaceae bacterium | reverse complement strand
CGAGCCGAGTTGCCGTGTAGAGCCGAATGCGATGCTCGCGCCTCACGGAGCCACCCCGGCCGCTCCAGCGCGATTCGACGGTGAGAATACCGGAGAGCGGATCGAAGCTCCGTTCCTGCGCGTGGAGCGTTCCGCCCGATGTCTGCCACCAGTCGCGATCGAGGAACCGCGCCATCACGCCGTCGCGACTCCCGCCGTGCCATACGAGTGTCCCACCGGGCGCGAGGACTCGCGCGAACTCGCCGAGAACGCGCTGATCATCTGCCGGCTCGGCGAAGAAGCCGAAAGAGGTGGAGAGATTGAGGACGGCGTCGAAGCGTCCGGTCCACTTGGGCGGCAGCCGGCGCATGTCACCGCGATGGTACGCGAGACCAGGTCCCGTACCCCGCTTCCTGGCTCGGGCAAGGAGTGTCGTCGATAGATCGAGCCCGTCAACGAGAAAACCCGCCTCGGCGAGCAGGTGACTGTGTCGCCCCTGACCACACGGTACATCGAGTACTCGCGAGCCCGTGGGCAGCCCAAGCACATCGATGACGCGCGCCACCTCACGTCGATCGCGCTCGAGCGTGAATAGCGGTTCGTACTCGCGCAGGTACTTGGCGTCGAAGTAGCGCGCCCACCACTCGGCGTGCCGAGTCGTCAGAAGAACACCGGCTCCCGATACGCACCGAACACACTCTCGAGCGCGTCGCGGATCTCGTACAACGTGCAATAGCGCCGTGCGCACTCGAGGATGTAGGGCATCGTATTGTCAGTCCCCTTTGCGGCCGTTCGCAGCGTGTCGAGGGCTTGACGACACGCATCGTCGTTTCGGGCTTGACGCATACTTGCCAGACGCTCGCGCTGCGATCTGTCGGTTTCCTCGCCCACTCTGAGAAGCGGGATCGTCAGCTCGGGCTCGTCCGTGACGAATTCGTTCACGCCGACAATCACGCGCCGGTGCTGCTCGATCTCCCACTGCTGGCGCGACGCCGATTCGGCGATCTTCCGTTGGAACCAACCCTGCTCGAGCCCGCGCACCACACCTCCGACGCGCTCGATCTCGGTGAACAGCGACTCTGCTTCCTGTTCCAGTTGATTGGTGAGCGACTCGAGATAGTACGAGCCGCCGAGCGGATCGACGACGTTAGGCACCCCAGTCTCGAAGGCCAGCAGCTGCTGTGTGCGCAGCGCCACCTGCACCGCCTGCTCGGTTGGCAGCGCAAGCGTCTCGTCCATCGAATTCGTATGAAGCGATTGCGTACCACCCAACACTGCAGCGAGTGCCTGGTATCCAACGCGGACGACGTTGTTCATCGGCTGCTGCGCCGTGAGCGTAACGCCCGCCGTCTGTGAGTGAAAGCGCATCATCCACGAGCGAGGACTGCGCGCTCCGTAGCGTCCCTTCATGTGCCGGGCCCAGATGCGGCGCGCCGCACGCAGCTTTGCAATCTCTTCGAAAAAGTCGTTATGAATGTCCCAGAAGAACGAGAGCCTCGGCGCGAATTGATCGACGTCGAGGCCCCGGGCGATACCGCGCTCCACGTAGGTGAAGCCGTCAGCAAGGGTAAACGCGAGCTCCTGGGCAGCGGTCGCTCCCGCTTCCCGAATGTGGTAGCCCGAGATCGAGATCGTATTCCATTGCGGCGCGTTCTTCGCGCCCCACTCGAAGCAGTCCACGATCAAACGCAGCGCGGGCTCGATTGGAAAGCACCATGCGTGCTGCGCCATGTACTCTTTCAAGATGTCGTTCTGAATTGTTCCGCGCAGCTTTTCGGCGGATACGCCCTGCTTTTCGGCGGCGGCGATGTAAAACGCCCACAGAATGATCGCCGGCCCATTGATCGTCATCGACGTCGAGACCTGATCCATGGGAATGCCATCGAATAGCACTTCCATGTCCGCGAGGCTCGAGATCGCGACGCCCGTCTTACCGACTTCGCCCTCGGAGCGCGGGTGGTCCGAGTCGTAACCCATGAGCGTCGGAAAATCGAACGCCGTGGAGAGACCCGTTTGTCCGTGAGCCAGGAGGAACTTGAATCGCTCGTTCGTGTCCCGCGCGCTGCCGAACCCGGCGAACTGACGCATCGTCCACAGGCGGCCTCGGTACCCGGTAGGATGAATGCCGCGCGTGTACGGATACTGACCGGGAACGCTGATATCGGTCGCCGTCTCGGGTGGCACGTCCAGCGCCGTATAGAGCGGCTCGACGTCGCGTTCGGAGTTCATGAAGCCGATGTCGCGCAGCTCGCCCTCGGCGTAGCGCCGGCGCCATTCCGCTACCTCAGCGCGTAATCGCTCGAGCTCGTGGCGCGCCTCACCGTCGCCGTCACCGCTCCGCTTTCCTCCCCGCAAATCTCGCGTGGACGTCATCGTGCTTTGCTCTCCGAATTCGTCAGAAGGTTCGCGCTCCGCTCGAGAAGCTCATCGGCAACCGAGAACGGATTCGTTCGGCCGGCTTCGAGCTCCTCGAGACGATTGTCGAGCCAATGGTTCGTCGCGTCGTCGGTCCAGAGACGCTGCCTCACCTTGCGTTCCACGACCTCGACGACGCGTGCCCGAAGCCGCGCTCGGCGCCGCTCGCGCAGAACGCCGCTTCGCTCAAGATAACTGAAGTGCCGATCGACGGCCTCGATGAGTTCTGAAACTCCCTCACTCTTCGACGCTACCGTACGGAGGACTGGTGGCGTCCACGACGCGCCGTCGTTCCGTGTCGCCTCGCGCGCTGCACGAGCTGGATTCATTGCCAGCTTCTCGTCATGGCTCAGCGGCCGCCGCAAATCAACTCCATGATGCGCGGGAACGTTCTTCAGCGTATTGCCACTCCGCAAGCCGAGCATCAGCTCGAGCTCGTGACGTAGCCGGTCTGCGCCCGGACGGTCCGCCTTGTTGACGACGAAGATGTCCGCAATCTCCATCAGACCTGCTTTGAGCGTTTGAATCGAATCGCCCGATTCGGGCACCAGCACCACGACGCTCGAGTCGGCGGTCCGCGCAATGTCCAGTTCACTTTGTCCGACACCCACCGTTTCAATTAGAATTTGCTCGATGCCAAAAGCATCAAAGACATCAGCGACTTCTCGCGTGGACGCGGCGAGGCCTCCAAGCGAGCCGCGCGTCGCCATCGATCGAATGAAGACGCCGGGATCGAGTGCGACGGATTCCATGCGAATGCGGTCGCCAAGGAGCGCACCGCCGGTGAAGGGCGATGTCGGATCGACGGCGACGACGCCGACCGTTTGGCCCGTCGCGCGGTACGCCGCGACGAGCGCAGTGGTGAGCGTGCTCTTCCCCGCCCCCGGCGGCCCAGTGATCCCGATGCGGCGCGCGCGCCCGAGCCGCGAGTGAAAGGTCGCGAGCAGCCGGTCGAAGCCCGGTCGATGATTCTCGACGACGCTCACGGCGCGCGCCAGCGCGGCTTTCTTGCCAGCGTCAAAATCGGCGAGAAGATCGTTATGCGTTGTGCCGGATGTCGAGACGCTCATGCGCTCCCCCGCGCCCCGCCCGACCCGCGGCCCGCCTCTGGTTCGTCGTGCTCGTCCCGGATGTCGCCTACGAGCTCCTCGAGCAGGTCCTCGAGCGAGACGAGACCCATCGTCGCGTCGTTCGCATCGCGCACGATCGCAAGGTGCTGCCGCTCACGCAGCATGCGGAAAAGCAGCTCGTTGCAGGGCGCGTCGGCTGTAGCGTTCGCGACTGGACGCAGTGGCGGAAATGTCTCGGCGCCGGCTTTCAACACATCGAACGCGTGCACCATGCCGCGCACGTCGTCTAACGATCCGTGATAGATCGGGACGCGACTGTAGTTGGACTGTGCGATGCGCAACGCGAGCGTCCTCGCATCGAGCGTGTCATCGAGAGCGAAGATGTCGGACGCCGGCGTCATCACATCGCGAACGCGCTTGGCGCCGAACTCCACGACGCCGCTGATGATCGCGATCTCCTCACGCTCGCCCACGCCCTCGAGCTCTCCTTCGCGCAAGAGATCCTGAAGCGCTTCTCGTTCGACATCGACCGATGCGCGTCCACGCCGTCGCTCGAACGGCGCGGCAGCGCGGCGCCCGAGGCCGACGATCGGCGCGACGAGCAATTCGACGCCGCGCAGGACGGGGACGACGACCGGCACGAGATACGTTGGCCATTGGCGAGCGACGGCGCGCGCAAACACCTGACCGACGAGCACGACAAGCGCCACGAAGAGCGCGACGTCCGCGACAAGCTGCGGGCCACTGTGCTTCAGCCCGAGCAATACGCCGGCCATAACGAGCGTCAGTGCGACGCCGGTGCTCGCGCCGATGAGTAAACGGTGAGGACGCTCGAGATAGGTCACGGCCGCGGCCGATCCGCGGAGTCGGCGCTCCGTCCAATGGCGCAGCCAGATGCGACTCACAGAGCGCACGGCCATCGCGCCAGCCGTGAGCCAGGCGACGATCAACAAGGCCACGATGAACACGTACGGCCGTCCGAGGAGATCGAGGTTCATCGCGGACCTCCCGCGGTCAGCGCCGGCTGGAGTCGCTCGAAGTACACCCGCTCGATGCGACGCCGCCTAACGCGCTCGACCACGATGCGCACGCCGGCGCGAGTGATTGCTTCACCTGCGCGTGGCACGCGTCCGAACAGCGCGTACACGAGTCCTCCGACCGTCGCGACGTCGTGGACGCCAAAATCCACGCCCATCAGCTCGCGCAGCTCATCGATGGAAACACGGCCCGCGACCCAGAAACGTGCACCGCCCTCTCGCTCCACGTCCGGTTCTTCGACGTCATACTCATCGCGAATCTCGCCGACGATCTCCTCCAGCACATCTTCGATCGTGACCAGCCCCGCGGTGCCGCCGTACTCGTCGCTCACGATGGCGATGTGCGTGCGACTGTCCTTGAAGTCGCGAAGCTGGCCGTCGATCGTTTTCGTCGTTGGAATGAAGACCGCGCCCCGCACGAGCCGCAGCCAACCGCCTTTCGGCTCCTCGTCGGCAACGATGGCGCCGAGGAGGTCTTTGGCATACAGAATTCCGATGACGTTGTCGAGCGTGTCGTCGTAGACCGGAAAGCGGGCGTGCTCGGAGCTGCGCACGCGGTCCAGCACTTCGGACCACGGTGTCGTTGCCGCAATGCCGACAATGTCGACGCGCGGCACCATAATCTCGCGCACCTCGGTATCGCCTAACGAGAACACGCCGTGCAACAGCTCTTCTTCGGCGCTCGAGACGTCGGCCTCGGCCGCGACGACCTCACGAAAGCGCTCGGTGCTGTTCTCGGCTTCCGCTTGGCCGTCTGTCGCTGGCAGCACGCGCTGTAGCACGCGCTCGAGAGCGGAGCCGAGGGCAACGACTGGCCTCAGCACCAAGGTCGTCGCACGAACGAAATCGTGCAGTGTATCGTATGCGCGAGACCCAACCCCGTAGCCAATGGAGCGCGCCATGCCCTCTGTCAGCGCGACGAGCACCACGGACAACCCCAATGCAGCAAGCGCTCGCGACGCAAACGACCAACCAGTGATTGTCAGTCCCTGGGCGATCGATGCTCCCGCAACGACGTACGCGAGCACCCGAAGGGCCGACAGCGCCCGGTGTGCGCGCTCGCGCTCGTGGATCGCACCGCCCGGATGCTCCGCTGGGGAGGCCGAGGGATCGAAGGCGAGCAACGCGCCATCCGCGACCGAGCAGGCGGCGCCGACGAGGGCGGCAAGCGCGCAAAGCAGCCAGGGAGCGATGGTCACGCCGCGGGCCTCGTTCTCCCGCGCTTCATGCGTGGCCGGCCCGAGCGGCGCGCCAGCGTCGCGATGAGCTGCTCCTGCCGCCTCCACATTGGCGACGCCGCCCGATTCTCCCCTGCCGGGTGATCGAAGCCGAGCACGTGCAGCACGCCGTGTACGACGAGGCGCGTCAGCTCTTCGCGCAGCGACACGCCATGGGCCTCGGCGTTTCTTCGCGCCACGTCCGGCGCGATGTAAATGTCGCCGGCGATCGGCACGTTAGGCAGCGTTTCGGCGAGCGCAAAGGACACGACGTCGGTCGTTCCACGGTGCCCGAGATAACGGCGGTTCAACCCCGCGATGCGTCCATTGCTGACAAAAGTGATCGACACCCTGGCCGGCGCGCTTCGTTCGGCACGCAACACGGCGCGAGCGATGTCGCCGACGCGCCGCCGAGCGAGCGGAACGCGCACGCCGTCAGCGTCGACCACGACCACATGACTCATACGGAGGCGAACTCGGACGTCACGCCGCCGCTCGACGTCGGATAGTCGATGCGGTTGTGATACATGCCAATGAGCACGCGCGTGAACTCGTCCTTGATGATGTCGAGCTGCTTGAGGGTGAGCGGTGCATCGCGGAGCTGTCCCTGCTCGATCCGCTGCCTAACGATATGATCGACGACCTCGCGAATTTTCTCGGCTGTCGGTTCGCCCAGCACGCGCGTCGACGCCTCGACACCGTCGGCGAGCATGACGACCGCGGTCTCCGCCGTTTGTGGCAGCGGACCAGGATACGAGTATTCGACTGGATCAGGCACGGGCCCGCCGTGCTCCCTTGCCTTCTCGAGGAAGAAGGAGATCGAGCCCGTGCCATGATGCTCCTTGATGAAGGCCCGCAGCGCTCGGGGGAGCTTGTGCTCTTCAGCCAGCTGCAGTCCCTCCCGCACGTGGTTGCGAATGATCTGCGCGCTCGTGCCGGGCTTGAGGGTGTCGTGAGGATTCCGGCCTTTGGCTTGATTCTCCACGAAATACTGCGGCTTTGCGATCTTGCCAATATCGTGGTAGTACGCGCCGACGCGCGCGAGCAGTGCGTTCGCGCCGATGGCCCGCGCGGCGGCTTCCGCAAGATTCGCGATCGCGATCGTGTGCGCGTAGGTACCCGGCGCTTCGAGGCTCAGCCGCTGCATCAGTGGCCGGTTCAGATCGGACCATTCCAAAAGCGTGAGGTCCGTCTCGATCCCGGTGAACGACTCGGCCATCGGCAACAGCAGGAGCGCCAGCAGCACAGAAACGACCGCATTGAGTGCACCATATCCGGCCGAAACGAGGATATCGTGTCCAGGCAGGTCGAGTGTGAGCCCGATCGCGATCGCCGTCGTTAGGTACGCGGCGGCGATGGCGACGATCCAGCGATACGTTTGATTGCGACGATTGACGACGCGCACGGTGAACGCGGCGACGGCCCCGCCAACGAGATTGATGAACAGCGCGTTCGTTCCCCGGAAAACACTCTGCCCACCGACGAGGGTCGTGATCACCATGACCGCGATCATGCTGATCCGTTGATCGAACAACGCGCTGAGAACCACGGCGGCAATCGTGACCGGAATCAGCTCCGGATGGACCGGACGCGCGTGGCCGACGATCGCGGCCCCGACGAGCACGATGACGGTCGCTCCGGCGAACATGAGAAGCGATCGCATGTCATCGTACACCGTGGGCCGGAAGATCAGAATCGTTAGGCCCAGCAGCGAGATGATCAGCGCGTTGAACATGATCGCGCCGATCGTCCGACGTGCTCCGCGTTCCGTTGCCCTCCGCCGATCGACCGCATCGTGTAGCGCGCGGAGCTTGTCGTGCTCCTCGCGGCCAACGACCTCGTTCGCGCCAATGATCTTCTCGCCGACCCGAACCTCGTACTTCGCCGTTGGCACCGAACGGCGCATGTCGTCACGCCGGAGCTCCGTCGCGGCGGCATCGGGGACGATCGTGGGATGAAAGAACGCGCCAAGCAATCGGAAGTAGATGCCGTCGCCCACGACCGAAGCTGGATCCGGATGAATCAGACGCCCTCGGCTGATCAGCATCGAAAAGGTCTCGATGCTGTCGGACGAGAGGCGCTTTTCCTCCTTGCCACTGCGCAGGATCACATCGCTGCGGACATTGTCGAGCGCGCCGCGCGAGGCGATGCCGGAGCCGAGCCATCGATCGAACACGCGCTCCACGGCGCCGAGCATCGCGGCCCGGCGGCGATCCTGAACGAGATACGCGGCTTCGGCCGGCGTCAGTGTGACACCCTGCGACGCGGCAGCCTGTTGAATGCCAACCAGCGCATTACGCGGATCGACCGCCACCGCCGCGGCATTCACGGCTCGTGAAAACGCGCCGACCTGGGTCCGTGTCGAATCGAGCGCTGCGGGCACGTAATCGAAAACGGGTTCGACGGTCGCCGCCGCTGCGTCGCGTTCCTTCTTGAGCTCCGCGTCGGTTTTGGGAACACTGAACGCGAACGGGGCGATCACATTGTCCGACGCCACAGACCCAACTTCGTAGAGTGGAAAGTCGACCGCGGGTGACGCGGGAAAGAGGAGATAGGTGAAAACGGCAAGCGCCAGCGCGAGCGCGACGCGCTTGCCGTGCTCCCAGAGCCGCCCGCGGCCAAGCGCAGGATCTACCGCGCTTCCGTCGTGGTGCTCACCCAGCTCGTCCGGGTTCATCCGGCGACCTGATCGGCATCGTGTCGGTCGTACGCGCGCACGATGTCGCGAACGAGTCGGTGGCGGACGACATCGCCCTCGTCGAAGTAGTGAAAGCCGATGCCGTCGACCCCCGGAAGTATTCGCTCAACGGAGAGGATACCCGACTCCTCGCGCTTGGGCAGATCCACCTGTGTCTTGTCACCGGTGATGACCATCTTCGAATTCACGCCGAGGCGCGTGAGCAGCATTTTCATCTGCACGGCCGTGGCGTTCTGCGCTTCGTCCACGATCACGAACGCGTCGCCTAACGTGCGACCACGCATGAACGCGAGCGGCGCGATCTCGATCGTCCGCGTCTCGAGCGCGCGCTGGATTCGCTCGAATGGCATCATCTCGTCCAATGCGTCGTACAGTGGACGCAGATAAGGATCGACCTTCGCCTGCATGTCGCCAGGCAGAAAACCCAGATTCTCCCCTGCTTCGACCGCTGGCCGAGCGAGCACGATGCGCCTAACGCGCTTGCGCGACAACGCGTCGACGGCCGCCGCGACGGCGAGATAGGTCTTCCCCGTCCCGGCCGGTCCGATGCCGACGACGATGTCGTTCTCCTGCATCTTTCGCAAATACTCGGCTTGCCCCGGCGTCTTTGCCTGAATGACGCGCCGGATACCCGGCAGCGCGATCCGTTGCGCGTCCACGCCGACGCCGCCGCCATTCGTGTACCCCGTGTCGTCAGCGTAATCGCCATTGTCGCGGGCGTCCGTTCCCGATTGCCTCCGATCGACCTCGTCGCTGATGCGGAGCACGTCGTCGGGTGAGAGCTCGACACGTTGTCGTGCCGACTCGATCATTCGCCGCGCGATGTCCAAAGCACGATCGACGAACTGCGAGGGACCGGTGATGCTG
>DATBBP010000403.1:0-2213 GCA_036270935.1 Gemmatimonadaceae bacterium | reverse complement strand
CGAGCGCCAAATCGCGGCAGGACAGGGCGAGCTCTCGGCCGGTGATGTGGCGGCGTTCGTCGAGGTGCTGCTGGCAGTATTCCAGGGCGGCCAGGACGAAGACATAGGCGCGCTCGTCGAAACGCGGCTCCCGCAACCGGATGCGGTCCATGATGCCCTCCCGGAAGGCCAGCTCAGGCATTCCGGAAGCTCATGGAGGGGGCCAACCTAGTCAGTGATAGGGAGTTGAGACGTTGGGGCACGCCCAAAAATGGCGCGTGAGGCGCCCATCCACAACTCCCCAGGGCGAGCTTTGTGGCGGCTTCGAGCACCGTGCTGGGATAATTGGTAGATTATCCAATCCTGGCGGTTCCTGCAGCATACTCGTTGCCCCCCGAGAATGAAGCGCGCCTTCAAGTACGACGCCGCTATCAGCGCCACCGAGTTCGACGCACTTGGAGTTGGCGAGCTCTCCAGACGGCTGCAGCACCGTGTCGGCAAGACCGTTTATGCGACCCCGCAGAACGGCGAGAAGCCCCAGACCGCCGCGACGCTGGCCGCCGCGAAGAAGGTGCTAGAGAAGGAGTCGCGCGTCGTCGTCGTCCTCTTCCAGCGGCTGTGGGGAACCGGAGCGACCGCGCACGACGCCGTCGCGCTCAAAGCGCGGATCGGAAAGCTCAAGCGGAAGGACATCGTCGTCGTTCCGCTCGACAACGCTGCGATCCCCGGCTGGCTCAAGGGAATCGTCGTGCGCGCGTCGGGCGCGCCGGCGAGCAGCGCCGTGGTGGACGCGATTGTCGCGGCCGTCGTGGCCGCCGGCGGATCCTCGAAGCGCCAAACGGACGCCGCCGTCGCCGCTCGCGCGGCCGACGACGACAAACGCGCGAAAGCACGTACGGCGTTCCTCGCGTCGCAGCGGGCGCTCGCGCTTATCAATCGAGAACTCGACTCGCTGTCGAACGCGGTGCTTCGCTTGTGTCAGACGCCGGGCACGCTTCCGCCCGGTCTCGCTCCCGAAATGCGCCGCACACCCGATCGTTACACCGTGCAGCTGGGACCGGTCGGCTTGAGCTTCTCGTGGATTCGCGGACGCTCGAACTCGATCGCGGACGGACAACTGCTCGTGATCGAATGGAGCGGACAGCTCGCCGACGCGAGTCCGACGACGGAGTCCGAGCTCGCCATGCCGGCTTTCGAGCACGTGCTTCAGGCACATGCGACGAGTCCGGAGGATTGGCACTGGAAGCGCACCGATCTCGATCTCGTCGCGTACACGACGCGAGATCTTGCCGCGCAGTGTGTGACTTCGGTCGTGAAACGACTTTCCAATGGGAAGCCGGCAAACGGGAACGGGCACTCCCGACCCGCTGTCGCGGCCGTCGCTGCGGGAGCTCGGTAAGCGCCTCCTTCGCGTAACTGCAACTACTTAACGCAGAGACGCAGAGGGCGCGGAGACGCAGGGGCTTCGGCGTACGATCAAGGTTCTCGCGCGACGAGCCGGAAGAATGCCTTTTGTAAAAGCCGCTCGGGATGCTTCCCAGTAGATGAAGCTGCTCGCTACCGAGAGGCTTCGCGAGAGGCTGTCACAAAAGATCCCGTTGCTGGCGGGCCGACGAGTCGGCGTGCAGTCGCCTGCGTCCTCCGCGCCCCAGCGTCCCCTGCGTTGAGTAGTTCGCAGTGCTCGGCCCAGCAATGTTGCCGGAGTGGCGCACCGACGCGTCAGGCGTAGAGAGGAAACTCCCTCGTCAGCGCGTGGACGTCTTCCTTGACGGATGCCGCCACCTTCTTGTCGTCCGGCGCCGCGAGGACGCGATCGATGAGGGCGGCGATGCGGGCCATCTCCGGTTCGCCCATGCCGCGCGTGGTGACGGCGGACGTTCCGACTCGAATCCCGCTCGTCACGAACGGCGACTGTGTCTCCTTCGGCACCGTGTTCTTGTTGACCGTGATCGCCGCCTCATCGAGCGCGATCTGCGCGACCTTTCCGGTGAGTCCTCGGCTGCGCAGGTCGACCAGCATCAGATGGTTGTCTGTCCCTCCCGACACGATCTGAAATCCGCACGACGCGAGTGACGCGGCGAGGGCGCGGGCGTTGGAGATGACGCAGCGCGCGTAGCTCTTGAACGACGGGTCGAGCGCTTCCTTGAAGCACACCGCCTTCGCGGCGATGACGTGTTCGAGCGGTCCTCCCTGGCTGCCGGGAAAGACCGACTTGTCGATCGCCTTGCCGTGCG
>DATBBP010000402.1:0-5585 GCA_036270935.1 Gemmatimonadaceae bacterium | reverse complement strand
TCGCTGGACCGCCACCTCCGCCGAAGGGATTGCCAGCGGGCGCGGGCAGCTCGCCGATCGCGAACCGCTGCTCCGTCGCACCCTGCGCGGTTTGTCGAACAACCACGCTCGCGTCGCCTTCGTTAGGTGCGAGGACGTATGCGAACCACTTGCCGTCGTTGGAGAGAACCGTGGAACGGATCGATTTCCACGCCTTGAGATCCGCGGGCGTCATCTGCTTGTTGCCGGCGGTGCGCGTGACGGTCGACGTGGCGGCGGACGGTGGCGATTGCTGCGCGGCCAGGCTCGAGGCGGCAACAAAGAGCGCTGCAAGGCACAGCGACGGGCGAAGGGCGTCGGACATAACGAACTCCCGGTGAGGTCGATGCGGCACGGGCGAGAAGCTACGCCCGGCAGGGCAGGATGGGAAACGGGAGCAAGTTGCAGGAAACCGGCGGGCCCACCCCCACCGGACTGCTTCCCTGCGACTTCCTCCCGTTGCCCCCCATACGCGCGAACCTTGTAGAGCGCTGAACCCTTCCCATACTATATCCGTTACGGATATACTGTCGCTGGTGCCTGTGGTTGGCCCGCCGGCATCTCGCGGAGTCGCGAGTCACCGAGTACTCGTCACCAACAACCATCGATGAGCCGAACGCAGCCATACCGCGATGTGAGCGAGCGACTGTTCGGCGTGCTGCTCCTTCTCTATCCGCGATCCTTTCGCGACCGATTCGAAGACGAGATGCTCGCGTTCTTTCGAGAACGGCGGAACGAGGCGCGACATCGGCTCGGCATTCGAGGGATGTTGCGGCTCTGGCGACACCTTCTTGTCGATGTGGCGTTGAGCGCTCCGATCGAACGCCTGCGAGCGCTTTTCAACCGTACCGCTTCCGCAACACCCCCGCTCGATGTGCCCTGGTCTTCACCTTTCTATTTGGAGAAGGAGCATTCGATGGACGCACTCCTCCAAGATCTTCGCTTCGCGTTTCGCACGCTGCGCGCCAGGCCGGCCTTTACGCTCGTCGCCGTGCTCACGCTCGCGCTTGGCATTGGCGCGACAACCGCGATCTTCAGCGTCGTCAACGCCGTCCTGCTCCGGCCGCTACCCTGGCCCGAGGCCGATCGGCTGGTGCTCATCTGGGGAACGCGCGGCACCGTAAAACAGAACGGCGTGGTCTACCTCGACTACCTCGATTGGCAGAAGATGTCGCGGAGCTTCGACGCGCTCGCCGTCATGCGTGGCCAGAGCGTCAATCTCACCGGCGGCGATCAGCCCGAGCGCGTAATCGGATCCTTTGTCACGTCGAATTTCCTATCGCTTCTCGGTGCAACGCCCGAACGGGGCCGGTTCTTCACATCGGAAGAGACCGAAGTCGCGACGAAGCAGCCGGTCGCGGTGATCACCGATGATTTCTGGCGCACGCACTTTGGCGGGCGAGCGGACATGATCGGCCGAACACTCGTACTCAATGGTATTCCCTTCACTGTCGTCGGCATCTCGCGCCCGGAAACGTCGGCACCCCTCGGGACGCCCGACGTTTGGATGCCAATCGGGTACTATCCGAATAGAGGCGATCTCGTCGAGCGCGGACGGCCCGGCGTGCTGGTCGTCGGTCGGCTGAAGGCGAATGTCTCCGCCGAGAAGGCACAGGCCGACCTCGACGCCGTGTCGGCGCGCATCGCCGCGTCGTATCCCTCTACGAATGCGGGCGTCGGAGCGAACGTCACGTCGCTGAGCGATCAGATCGTTGGACCTGTCCGGACACCGATGCTCCTCGTCCTCGGCGCCGTCGGCGTTGTGTTGCTGATTGCGTGTGCCAACGTGGCGAACCTGCAGTTGGCGCGCGCAGCGTCACGTCGTCGCGAGCTTTCAGTGCGTACGGCGCTCGGCGCTGGCCGGCCGAGACTGGTGCGTCAGCTGCTCACGGAAAGTCTCGTGTTGTCGATCGCGGGCGGCGCGCTAGGCATCGCGCTGGCCAAATGGGGCGTCGTGGCCCTGGCCGCGGAGCTCGCGTCGAGCGTACCGGTACAAGGAGACATCACGCTCGACGCGCCTGTGCTGCTCTTTGCGATCGTCGTCACGTTAGGCGCTGGTATCCTCTTTGGAGGCGCCCCAGCCTGGCAATACTCCCGCGCCGACGTGCGTGACGCGCTGGCGGTTCGCTCCGGTGGCACCGCGGCTCGTCCTGGCGGCTTCGACATTCGCGGCGTGCTCGTTGCGGCGCAGATCGCGCTGAGCGTCGTGCTGCTCGTGAGCGCCGGCCTCTTGATGCGCAGTCTCGTCGCTATTTCGCAGGTGCAGCCAGGCTTCGATCCATCGCACACGTTGACATTGCAGTTCCGTCTACCGAACTCCAAATACACGTCCGAAGCGATGATCGCCGACATGTTCACGCGCACGCTCGACGAGATCCGTCGCGTGCCTGGCGTCGAGAACGCGGCATTGGTGCGCGCGACGCCGCTGAACGGTAATGGCGAGTCCTATCCCTACTTTCTCGCCGACAAGCCGATCGCGGATCCGCAGGCCGCGCCGACCGCACAGGTCAACATCGTGAGTCCGGGATACTTCGCGACGCTGCACATCCGTCGGCTTGCTGGACGAGACTTCACACCGGAAGATCGCGCCGGCGCCGCACCCGTCGCGATTGTGAACGATCAGCTCGCGCGTCGAGCCTGGCCTAACGAGTCCGCGGTCGGCAAGCGCATTCGCCTCGGAGGCGACGACGCGCCGTGGTCCACGATCATCGGTGTGGTCGGTACCGTGAAGCACTTCCGTCTCGCCGAAGACCCGCTCGATCAAGCGTATTTGTCGTACCGGCAGCGGCCACTCATTTTCACCGAGGCCGTGGTTCGCGCTACCGGAGACGCTGGCGCGATCGCCAACGCCGTGCGTGCGGCGATCTGGCGCGTCGATCGGAATCAGCCCGTGTGGCGCGTCCGCTCCATGGATCGCGTGCTCGAAGAAGCGCGCAATGGTTCACGGCTTACGGTTTGGCTCATGGCTGCGTTCGCGTCGTTGGCGCTGGTGCTGGCAGCAATCGGTGTATACGGAGTGATGAGCTACGCCGTCGCGCGCCGTACGCAGGAAGTAGGCATTCGCATCGCACTCGGAGCGCGGAGCGGTCAGGTGCTCGGCATGGTGATCCGCGACGGAATGAAAGTCATCGTCGTGTCGCTCATCGTCGGTCTTGCAAGCGCGGCGGCTGCGACTCGTTTGCTCACCAGCCAACTCTTCGGCGTGAGCACGGTTGATCCGGTCACCTTCGCGGCGGTGCCCGCCATTCTCGCCATTGTCGCGCTGGTCGCCTGTTATCTACCAGCTCGACGAGCCAGTCGTGTCGATCCGATCGTCGCGCTTCGCGTCGAGTAATCGCGATCAATAAGAATTCACTCGAGAGGTCTCCACGGTGAAGCGCGGCCCTGATCCGAGAGAGCTGTTGCCGCTGACGCCGGTCGTGCTCCACATCCTGCTGGCGCTGGCGGATGGACGCCGCGACCAAGAGGACGCCGCTGGTCGCCATGGCTACGCGGTCGCGCAGGAAGTCGAAGCGATGACCGAGGGACAGATTCGCATGGGTCCTGGTACGCTGTACGGTTCGATTCAGCGTATGCTCACGTCCGGTCTCATCGAGGAAGTCGCGCGCACCAAGGGGGCGCGAAGTCCGGCCGCGACGTCCGACGACGACGAGCGGCGACGGTACTATCGACTGTCGGCGTTCGGGCGAAGGGTGCTACAACTCGAGCTCGCGCGGCTCGCCCGAGTCGTGGCGGCGGCGCGTGCCAAACAGCTCCTCACAGGACCCGAGCCGGCGTAAGCCCTGCTCCTGTCAGCGTCGGCATGTAGCTTCGTCTTCGACCGATAGGCGCGCGCGCGTCGACCGGGGACGTGGTGATCGACCCCGGCGACGACATCGAGCCGCGCTACCGTTGCGGGCGCGTCATGTTGAGGAAACGCGCGCCCAGTACCTGAGATGGCTACTTCGCGACTAGTGAGCGAGGCCGCCGTGGTTCTTACAGACCGCCTTCCCCTTGCCCTTTGCGCTTTCAAAGCGGCCATCGTGGCACTTCACGCGGTCGTGCTTCTCCGCATGGCGGCGCTCTTCCTCGCGCCTGCGCTGCTCTTCGCGCCTGCGCTCTTCTTCGCGCCTGCGCTCGCCTTCACGCTTGTCGTCCTTATGCGCCCAGCGCCAGCCACGACGCTCTTCGTAAGGCGGATGCGCTGAGGAAGTGGGCGTCCCGGCCTGTGCGACGTGACCGGTCTCGGTGTGTTTGGGCGTGCGGTTGATTAGCGACGTCTTGCCTTTGTTGATGCCACCATGGCCATCGCAAGCGTTGCTGCCAACGGAGCTGGTGGTCGAGCCATCGTTGCAGGCGGTGCGTCGCGTAGCCTGCGCATGCGCGGCAATCGGAAGTACCGCTGCGAGGAGTGCGGCTGCCACGACGCCGGTTAGGGAACGAGGGAGTGACATTAGAGCCTCGGAAGGTGTCGCGAGATTGACGCCTTCCGACTCGTCATGGTCACCGGGTTTCTAGACCAAACGTGCGCGAGATCACAGGCGAAACGAAAGCTCGCCTTCAGGAAGAGCGCGTCCCCTGAGCGACGCGCCCAACTCGAAGGTAGAGCTCGAACGAAGCTGTTCGCGATGCGCGTGGATCGCCCCAAGCGCTTCCCAGCTCGCGCATCACGATTGGAATTGGATCTTCGCCTTGCGAGTCGATGTAGCGCTGCACGCCCGACCAGCTTCGGAAGTATTGGTCGAGCTGCGGTAAGGTGAACGGATGCTGCATGTAGAAGCGGGGCGCGTCGATTTCGGCGAAGGGAAATGGGAGCGGACGATAGTGATCGAGAATTACGCGGCTCTCCTTCGGATAGGTCTGCAGCTTGCCTTCGGAGAAGCGATCGATGATGGCATCGATCTCGGGCGTCATCACGAAGTAGCCGTAGGACCACAGAGCGATGAGAGCGTCAGGCCGTGCCACGCGGCGCACTTCGTCGTAGAACGTATCGAGATCGAACCAGTGTGCCGCCTGCGCCACGGTGATCAAATCGACCGACGCGTCCGAAAGGCCGCTTTGTTCCGCGCGTGCAACGCGATACTCTACCCGCGCGTCGGCAATGGCGTGTGCGATTTGCTCGGCGCTCGCGTCCGTTGCGATGACGTGGTGAATGTGCCGCGTGAGGCCGATGGCAGCTTGACCGTTGCCCGTCGCGGCGTCCCATGCGAAATCGCGCGCGGGCGCGTGTGACGCGAGGAAAGCGTACAGTTCGTCCGGATACTGCGGCCTAACGGCGGCGTACGCTCGCGCGACTTTCGAGAAGTGATCCTTGAACGATGCCGGGTTCAATTTGCTCTCCCGCAGCCGGCACGGACGTAACACCGAACAACATTCCCCGACGTTCCCGGCCGACCGACGCGACAATCGCTCCGCCAATAAACACCGTGGCCGCGGTGATCGCCATGGAGTTGGCGTACGTGGTATGCTCGGCGAGAACGGCTTCGAGGTAAGCGACGGAGCCCGCGATCATGACGCCGCACTGATACGCAAAACCGGGAAGAAAACCGCGCACCGAGTCCGGCGACAGCTCCGTGATGTGCGCGGGG